>NZ_JASPJA010000013.1:33452-57574 GCF_030232125.1 Corynebacterium sp. MSK071
GCATCGGCGACGAAAACGCCACCGCATCCTCCTCCGACTCCAAGCCAGAACCACAGGCCGAAGAAAAGAAGGAAGAGCCGAAGGCTGACTCTTCTAACGGCGGCTCCGGCGATGCATCCGACGTGGAAATGCCAGAACTTGGCGAGTCCGTCACCGAAGGCACCATCACCCAGTGGCTCAAGTCCGTCGGCGACACCGTCGAAGTAGACGAGCCTTTGCTCGAGGTCTCCACCGACAAGGTCGACACCGAAATTCCATCCCCAGTAGCAGGCACCCTGGTAGAAATCCTCGCCGACGAAGATGACACCATCGAGGTAGGCGCAGTCATCGCCCGCATCGGCGACGAAAACGCCACCGCATCCTCCTCCGACTCCAAGCCAGAACCACAGGCCGAAGAAAAGAAGGAAGAGGAAAAGAAGGAAGAGCCAAAGGCAGAGGAAGATAAGAAGCCGGAGCCAAAGGCAGAGGACAAGAAGGAAACCCAGCAGGATTCTTCTCTCAATACCTCCGCGAAGGTCAACAACGGCGACAACGTTCCTTATGTCACCCCACTGGTACGCAAGCTGGCTGACAAGCACGGCGTAGACCTCAACAACGTTGAGGGCACCGGCGTCGGTGGCCGTATCCGCAAGCAGGACGTGCTTGCTGCCGCTGGCGAAGGAGACGCACCTGCCAAGTCTGGTGCGCAATCCGATAACTCCCCACGCGCTCGTTGGTCCACCAAGTCTGTGGATCCGGCCAAGCAGGAGCTTATCGGCACCACCCAGAAGGTTAACCGCATTCGCGAAATCACCGCCTCCAAGATGGTAGAGGCGCTGCAGATTTCCGCACAGCTTACCCACGTACAGGAAGTCGACATGACTGCCATCTGGGATATGCGCAAGAAGAACAAGCAGGCATTCATCGACAAGCACGGTGCCAACCTGTCCTTCCTGCCATTCATCGTGAAGGCTACCGCTGAGGCCCTAGTCTCCCACCCGAACGTCAATGCGTCTTATAACCCAGAAACCAAGGAGATGACCTACCACGCGGACGTCAACATCGCTATCGCTGTTGATACTCCGAAGGGTCTGCTCACCCCGGTCATCCACAAGGCACAGGACATGACCCTGCCGCAGATCGCGCAGCAGATTGCGGAGCTGGCTGATAAGGCCCGCAATAACAAGCTGAAGCCGAACGATCTGACCGGTGCTACCTTCACCGTGACCAACATCGGTTCCGAGGGCGCCATGCTCGATACCCCGATCTTGGTTCCGCCACAGGCCGGCATTCTGGGTACCGCAGCCATTGAGAAGCGTCCGGTGGTTGTCAACGAAAACGGCCAGGATGCCATTGCCATCCGCCAGATGTGCTACCTGCCATTCACCTACGATCACCAGGTGGTTGACGGTGCGGACGCAGGCCGCTTCATCACCACCATCAAGGATCGCCTGCAGATCGCGGACTTCCAGGCAGACCTCGAAGTCTAAAGGTTCTATCGCCGCTTAAAGCCTTCCAGCCCCACCGCGGGGCTGGGAGGCTTTTGCCATGTCTGGGGTGCCAAGTGGGGGTGATAGATCCGCCTTTAGCCGAACCATCCATCCCGTTTTATTCGAGGCTTTTCGCGATCGTTCCTCCTAAGCCCGTGGTGAGCGCCTTTGGAGCCACCTTAGACAGTGATGCGGTGCATAAAAGTTTCTCAAGGGGGATCGGCTCACCCATTATTAAACATATAATTAGGGCGGTTATAGCCATTGTCCCCCACTAAGGAGTCTCACTGACATGGAATTCATCTCCCGCCACCTAGGGCCGGATTCTACGGAGCAGGCCACCATGCTTGCGAAGGTAGGCTACGACAGCGTGGACGCGCTGGTCGATGCCGCCATTCCCTCCAAGATCCGCGCCGCAGAATTGCCTCAGCTTCCTGAGGCACTCTCGGAGGATGAAGCACAGGCTACGTTGCGGGAGTACGCCAACCAGAACACTGTGCTAAAGCCTTTCTATGGTCAGGGCTTTTCAGATACCCTCACCCCAGCGGTCATCCGCCGCGGTCTGCTAGAAGATGCTGGTTGGTATACCGCTTATACGCCGTACCAGCCGGAGATTTCCCAGGGGCGTCTGGAAGCGCTGCTGAATTTCCAGACCATGATTGAATCCCTCACTGGACTACCGATTGCGAATGCCTCTCTCTTGGATGAGGCTTCTGCTGCGGCTGAGGCCGTGGGCCTTATGTCCCGTGCGGTAAAGAAGGGCCGCCGTGTAGTGCTCGATTCCCGCCTGCACCCGCAGGTGCTTACCGTCGCCGCGGAGCGTGCCCGCGCGATTGACCTCGAGGTGGAAATCGTCGACCTGCGCGAAGGCCTCGTAGGCGAGGACCTCATTGGCGCCGTCATTGCCTACACCGGCACCGAGGGCGACATTTTTGATCCCTCTTCCCTCATCGAAGAGCTGCATACCCGCGGCGCGCTAGCCGCTGTGGTCACCGACCCGCTTTCCCTGCTTCTCTTGGAAGGCCCTGGCTCACTGGGCGCCGATATTGTACTCGGTTCCTCCCAGCGCTTCGGCGTGCCGCTCTTCTTCGGTGGCCCGCACGCTGCTTATATGGCGGTTACAGAAAAACTCAAGCGGCAGATGCCTGGCCGCATCGTCGGTGTTTCTAAGGACGCGGATGGTCGCCCGGCCTACCGCTTGGCACTGCAGACTCGCGAGCAGCACATTCGCCGCGAGCGCGCCACCTCTAATATCTGTACTGCGCAGGCGTTGCTAGCTAATGTCGCCTCCATGTACGCCGTCTACCACGGTCCGCAAGGCCTCAAGGCTATCGCACAGCGCGTGCATGGGCTTGCCTCCAGCTTCGCCCAATCCGTCAAGGATGCCGGAAAGCAGCTGGTATCTGAAGACTTCTTCGATACAGTCACCGTCGCCGGCGTGGATGCCACCAGCATCAAGGAAAACCTCCAGAAGGAGGGATACCTCGTGCGCGCGATCGGTGAGGACAAGGTATCGGTGTCCTTCGGTGAGTCGGCGACTAAGGAGGACGTCGCCAAGCTCGCCCAAGCCTTCGGCGCTGAGGCGACTGAGGCTGACTTCGACCTGCCTAAGAGCCTGCAGCGCAGCCAGGAGCCGCTCCAGCACGAGGTATTCAACCGCATCCACTCCGAAACCCAGATGTTGCGCTACCTGCGCAAGCTGGCTGATAAGGACTTAGCACTTGACCGCACCATGATCCCGCTGGGGTCTTGCACCATGAAGCTCAACCCCACCGCCGCCATGGAGCCGATTTCCTGGCCGGAATTTGCTGGCATCCACCCCTACGCCCCGGAAGAGACAACCACTGGCTGGCGCGCACTGGTCGAGGAGATTGAAGGTTGGTTGGCCGAGATTACCGGCTATGCCAAGGTCTCCATCCAGCCCAACGCCGGATCCCAGGGCGAGCTGGCCGGCCTTTTGGCCATCCGCCGCTACCACGTAGCCAATGGCGATAACGAGCGCGATGTAGTACTCATCCCGGCTTCCGCACACGGCACGAATGCGGCCTCGGCTACGCTGGCTAACCTGCGCGTTGTGGTGGTAAAGACCGCGGACGACGGCTCTATTGATCTGGCGGATTTGGATGAAAAGATTGCCAAGCATGGCAACCACATCGCCGGCATCATGGTGACCTACCCGTCCACCCACGGGGTCTTTGACCCAGAGGTTCGCGATGTTTGCGATAAAGTCCACGCGGTGGGCGGCCAGGTCTACATTGACGGTGCGAATATGAACGCACTGACCGGTTGGGCCCGCCCAGGGCAGTTCGGCGGCGATGTGTCCCACCTCAACCTGCACAAGACCTTTACCATTCCGCATGGCGGTGGCGGCCCAGGCGTGGGTCCAGTAGCAGTGGCCGAGCACCTTATCCCGTTCCTGCCCACCAATGCCGCGGATCCGCAGCTGGATGCAACCACTGCTACCCCGGTTGGGCAAGGCGTGCCTATTACCAGTACCAAGTACGGCTCGGCCGGTGTGCTGCCGATTTCCTGGGCATACCTAGCTATGAGCGGCGCGCAGGGACTTGCTCAAGCCTCCGCCCACGCAATTTTGGGCGCAAATTACCTGGCCAAGTCCCTGGAAGATTCCTTCCCTGTGCTCTACACCGGCAATGCTGGCTTGGTGGCCCATGAATGCATCCTGGATCTGCGCGCGCTTACCGACGCCTCTGGGGTCACCGCCGCGGACGTCGCCAAGCGCCTCGTAGACTTTGGCTTCCACGCCCCGACCCTGGCTTTCCCGGTGGCCGGCACCCTCATGGTGGAGCCCACCGAGTCCGAGGACTTGGGCGAGCTGGATCGTTTCATCGAGGCAATGCGCACCATCCGCGCCGAGATCCAGGAAATCATCGACGGCCAGGTGTCCTACGAAGGCTCCGTCATCCACCATGCTCCGTTTACCGCGGAGTCCGTTAGCGCCGATACGTGGGACTTTGTCTTCAGCCGGGAAAAAGCCGCTTGGCCAGTGAAATCCCTGCGCCACAGCTACAAGTACTTCCCGCCGGTGCGCCGCATCGACGAGGCCTATGGTGATCGCAACTTGGTCTGCAGCTGCCCGCCGCCGGAAGCATTCGATATCGACGATTCTGAGGAGTAAACATGACCGAACTTCTTACCTCCCCACTCAATGCCGAGCACGAGAAACTCGGCGCCACCTTTACGGCCTTCGGCCCATGGAACATGCCGCTGAAGTACCAGAACGAGCTAGACGAGCACCGCGCTGTACGCAACAGCGCCGGTCTATTTGACCTGTCTCATATGGGCGAAATCTGGGTCAACGGCGCCGACGCCGGCAAGTTCTTGTCCTATGCCTTCATCTCCAACTTTGAGCCCCTCAAGGTGGGCAAGGCCAAGTACTCCATGATCACCGCCGAGGACGGCGGCATCATCGATGACCTCATTACCTACCGCTTTGAGGAAGATAAATTCCTCGTCGTCCCGAATGCCGGCAACGCCGATACCGTGTGGGACGAGCTCAACAAGCGCGCCGAGAGCTTCGATGTCACCTTGAAGAACGAGTCCCGTGACGTGGCCATGATCGCCGTCCAGGGTCCTAAGGCCGCAGAAATCCTCGTCCCGTTGGTGGAAGACAATAAGCAGGACGAGGTCTACAACCTCGGCTATTACGCCGCCACCATGGGTAAGGTGGCGCGCACCTTTGCCATCATCGCGCGCACCGGCTACACCGGTGAGGATGGCTTCGAGCTCATTGTGTACAACTCCGATGCCGCGCAGCTGTGGGAAGAGCTGCTCAAGGCCGGTGCAGAATACGACCTCAAGCCGTGCGGCCTCGCCGCCCGCGATTCCCTACGCCTCGAGGCCGGCATGCCTCTTTACGGCAACGAGCTCTCCCGCGACATCACCCCGGTAGAGGCGGGCATGGCCCGTGCCTTTGCCAAAAAGGAGGCCGATTTCGTCGGCTCCGAGGTCGTCCGCCAACGCGCCGCCGAAGGCCCGCAGGTAGCGATCACCGGTCTCACCTCCGAGCAGCGCCGCGCAGCCCGCGCCGGTGCCGAGGTTTTCGTGGGCGATGAGAAGGTAGGCACGGTCACCTCCGGCCAGCCTTCCCCCACTCTGGGACACCCAGTGGCCATCGCGCTGCTGAATACCGGCGCGAACCTCGAGCCCGGCTCCGCTGTAGAGGTGGAGATTCGCGGTAAGCGCTATCCTTTTGAAGTAACCGCGTTGCCGTTCTATAAGCGCGACAAGTAAGCATCTTTTCAACCAGCCCGAAAGGACCACATCACCATGGCTAACCTTCCTCAAGATTTTTCCTACTCCGAAGACCACGAGTGGGTCAACGCTGCCGCCGATGCCGTTGCTGGCGCTACCGTGCGCATCGGCATTACTTCCGTGGCTGCTGACCGCCTCGGTGAGGTCGTCTTCGCCGAACTGCCGGAGGTAGGCGATACCGTTACCGCCGGCGAGTCTTGTGGCGAGGTCGAATCCACGAAGTCCGTCTCTGACCTCTACTCCCCTGTCACCGGCACCGTAAAGGCCGTTAACGAGGATGTGCACGATGACTACGCTGTCATCAACAACGACCCGTTCGGCGAGGGCTGGCTTTTCGAGGTTGAGGTTGATGAGGCCGGCGAGCTCATGGATGCTGCCGCTTATGCATCCGCCAACGGCCTAGATTAATTCGACCCCACGCGGGAGGGTGTGCCACGCGCACCCTCCCGCTTTGCTTTGCCCACCGCACCAGAGGAAACTTTGAGTCTATGACTGCACCACGCGATCCTTTCTTCCCCGCCGAGCGTTCTATCCGCGCCTCCGATAAACCACTAGAGGTCCGTTTCTTGGGCCGGATGGACTACCAGGAGGCCTGGGACTACCAGGCCGAGGTAGCAGCCGCGCGCGCCAAGGGGGAACAAGACGATGTGGTGCTCGTAGTCGAACACCCCAATATCTATACCGCCGGCAAGCGCACCCAACCGGAAGATATGCCAGATAACGGCCTGCCCGTTATCACCGTTGACCGTGGCGGGCGCATCACCTGGCATGGCGAAGGCCAGCTGGTCATCTACCCCATTATCAAATTGGCCGAGCCCGTCGACGTCGTCGACTATGTCCGCCGCCTCGAGGAGGCCACCATCCAGACGGTCCGCCAGATGGGGGTAACCACCGCCGGGCGCATCGATGGCCGCTCGGGCGTGTGGGTTCCTTCCACTACCGAAGCCAAGGATCCCTCCGCTCCGAAGCGTGACCGCAAGATTGCCGCTCTTGGAATCCGCATTACTCGCGGGGTGACCATGCACGGTTTGGCGCTTAACTGCTGCAATACGCTGGAATACTACGACCACATCGTGGCTTGTGGCATCGATGACGCCGATGTCACCACCCTATCGCTGGAGCTCGGACGCCAGGTCAGCCTCGAGGATGCCACCCAACCGCTTTTGCAGGCGCTTGATGACGCCCTCTCGGGCCGCCTCATTGTCGCCGACCACACCTTTGGCTCAGCCCCTGATCCCACGAAGGTGGCAAATGAAAGGGCTAGACAGAGGCGTCGACAAGCGCGGCAAGAACCCTAGTTTGGGGCTGGCGCGGAATAGGATGTGACCGCGGCGACTTATACCTAGAAGAGCTATTAGCCATCACCACCATCAACCGATAAAGTGAGTTTTTGTGACTGTTAAGCCTGAAGGACGCAAGATGCTCCGCATTGAAAAGAAGAATGCGGAGTCACCCATCGAACAAAAGCCACGCTGGATCCGCAACCAGGTTCGCACTGGCCCGGGCTATGAGGACATGAAGTCCCGCGTGGCTGGGGCCTCCCTGCACACCGTGTGCCAGGAGGCAGGTTGCCCGAATATCCACGAGTGCTGGGAATCCCGCGAGGCTACCTTCCTCATCGGTGGCGATAAGTGCACCCGCCGCTGCGACTTCTGCGATATTGCCACCGGCAAGCCGGAAGAACTAGACCGCGATGAACCGCGCCGCGTAGCCGAAAATATCCGGGAAATGGACCTTAACTACACCACCATTACCGGTGTTACCCGCGATGATCTCCCCGATGAGGGTGCATGGCTCTACGCCGAGGTCGTGCGCAAGATTCACGAGCTTAACCCCCACACCGGCGTGGAAAACCTCACCCCGGATTTCTCTGGCAAGCCAGACCTGCTGGAGGAGGTCTTCGAGGCCAAGCCGGAGGTCTTCGCGCACAACCTGGAGACCGTGCCGCGCATCTTTAAGCGCATCCGCCCGGCCTTCCGCTACGAGCGCTCCTTGGACGTCATCCGCCAGGCACATGATTATGGCCTCATTACCAAGTCCAACCTGATTTTGGGCATGGGCGAGACCGAGGAAGAGGTCGAGGAAGCTTTGCGTGACCTGCGCTCTGCTGGCTGCGATATCATCACCATCACCCAGTACCTGCGCCCCGGCCCGCGCTTCCACCCGATTGAGCGCTGGGTGCGCCCAGAGGAGTTTGTGGCTCACTCCAAGCTGGCAAAGGAGCTCGGCTTCGGCGGCGTCATGTCCGGCCCACTGGTGCGCTCGTCCTACCGCGCCGGCCGTCTCTACGTGCAGGCCATGGAAAAGCGCGGCTTCGAGCTGCCGGAAAACCTCAAGCACTTGGCGGAAACCTCCCAGGGTGCTACCGCCCAAGAGGCCTCCACCCTGCTGGAGAAATACGGCCCATCGGAAGAAACACCCGTGACCACCCGCATGGCCAAGGCTCCGGCTAATGCGAATTCGGCGGCGGCCACCGTCCGCTAAACCACACGTTTTCATAACGGCCTGCGCTTTCCGCGTGGGCCGTTTTAACATTCATGCCCGTTGACCTTTAAAGTAGGAGCCATGGCGAAAGATGACAAGGCAGCACTAAAGGCTGCAAAGAAGCAAGAACGCGCGGCCAAGCGCCAGCAGCGTAAGCAAACCTGGTCCCAAATGTGGCAAGCATTTAATATGCAGCGCAAGCAGGATAAGGCGCTTATCCCCATCATGCTGGGCGCCTTCCTGGGCATGGGCTTGCTCTTCTTCCTGATCGGCTCGCTTTTCAACGGCCAGTGGTTCATGCTCATCCTGGGCTTGGGCATCGGCGCGCTGCTCGCAATGTTCCTATTTACCCGCCGCCTTGAGCGCGATATGTACAAGCGCGTGGAAGACCAGCCGGGTGCTGCGGGCTGGGCACTCGAGCAGCAGCTGCGCAATACCGTGGGCATCGTCTGGTCCGTCAAAACCGGCGTGGCCGCCACCCGCCAGCAGGATCTTATCCACCGCGTCATCGGCAATGCGGGCGTCATCTTCGTGTGCGAAGGCAATAAGAACCGCGTGCGCCCTACCCTCAACCAGCTTAAGAAGCGCGTAGACAAGATCGCCGGCGGCGTTCCCATCTACGAGATCTTCGTAGGCAACGGCGAGGACGAGGTTCCCGTTTCCAAGCTGCGCAATAAGGTCATGAAGCTGCCGCGCAACTTTAATAAGAACGAAACCTACGAAAACATCCGCCGCATCGAGGCCATGGACTCCATGCCGGGTACCACCCCGGGCATGCCCAAGGGTCCAATGCCCCACCAGGCGCAGAACATGGCCGGCATGAATCGCCGCATGCGCCGCGCCCAGCAGCGCAAAAAAAATAAGTAGGGCGCCTAAAGCGAATCCCTGCCGCACCATATGAGGTGTGGCAGGGATTTTCTCTTGCCCGGAAAATCCGGGCGACTTAGGAGCGAATAACGATGGTACCGGTGGCGCGGTCATGCATTCCGCGTCCATCCGCATCAACCATGGCCGCTGGGAACAGCACACCGGTGAGCACCGTGCGCAGCGCCGCGCGCCATAGGCCCACGCGGGCACCGGGAACGTCAAGCCGGGCAACACCCATGCCTAAAAGCAACATGCCGGGTGTGCGAGCAAAGAGCCAACCACATGCGATTCCCATGACTACCCACAGCGCGTAGCCCAAGAAAGCCACACCGCCGAATTCCGTGGTGAACATGTGGATCAGGTTGGCGATGAGCATGCACACGATCCAGTCAATCGCCACAGCGCCGGCGCGGCGGCCAACGGAAGCTAGTGACCCCGGTCCGGACTCCGGAAGACCCAGCTTTTCTCCCGGCCAGCGACCGGGGCCTTCCATATCATCGTATTCGCCCGGAATATTTGGGCCGTCGAGCCACGTACGCTTATCTGCCATGCTCACCAATCTAGCGGGCGGAAAGTGAGATGTGAAACGAGGGGAATCGCGATGCCTAAGGCGAGAACCTAGTAGGCTATAGAGAGACAATTCACCGGTCAACAACGAGGAGACAAACGTGTCTTTCGAGACAGTGCAGGACATCGTCCAATTTATTCAGGACGAGGACGTAAAATTCGTCGATATCCGTTTTACGGACGTCCCAGGCACCGAGCACCACTTTTCCATCCCAGCAGAAGAGTTCACCGTAGAAGATGCCGAAAGCGGCCTCGCTTTCGACGGCTCCTCTATCCGCGGATTCACCACCATCGATGAGTCCGATATGACCCTGCTGCCGGATCCAGCCACCGCGCATATTGATCCGTTCCGCACGGCCAAGACCCTGAATATCAAGTTCTTCGTCCACGACCCATTTACCTTTGAACCGTTCTCCCGCGACCCGCGCAACATCGCGCGCAAGGCGGAAGAGTACCTGCAGTCCACCGGCATCGCCGATACCTGCAACTTTGGCGCTGAGGCCGAGTTCTACCTCTTTGACTCCGTACGCTTTGGCACCGACGTCCAGCACGGCTTTTACGAGGTTGATTCCGATGAAGGTTGGTGGAACCGCGATAGCGAAACCAACTTCGACGGCACCCCGAACACCGGCTACAAGACCCGCCTGAAGGGCGGCTACTTCCCCACCGCTCCGTATGACAAGCACGGTGAAGTGCGCGACGCCATGGTGGAAAACCTGCAAAAGGTAGGCTTCCACATCGAGCGCTTCCACCACGAGGTGGGCGCCGGCCAGAACGAAATCAACTACCGCTTCAATTCCATGTTGCACGCGGGCGATGACATTCAGACCTTCAAGTACGTGGTCAAGCAGACCGCAGCGCAGTGGGGCAAGACCGCCACCTTCATGCCCAAGCCGTTGGCCGGCGATAATGGTTCCGGCATGCACGCCCACATGTCCCTGTGGAAGGACGGCAAGCCGCTGTTCCACGATGAAGCCGGCTACGCAGGTCTTTCCGATATCGCCCGCTACTATATTGGCGGCATCCTCCACCACGCTGGTGCTGTGCTTGCGTTCACCAACCCAACGCTGAACTCCTATCACCGTCTGGTCCCAGGCTTCGAGGCTCCGATTAACCTGGTCTACTCCCAGCGCAATCGCTCCGCTGCAATCCGTATCCCGATTACCGGTTCCAACCCGAAGGCTAAGCGCATCGAATTCCGCGCTCCGGACCCATCCGGCAACCCGTACTTGGGCTTTGCCGCCATGATGATGGCCGGCATCGACGGCGTAAAGAACCGCATCGAGCCACACGCTCCGGTAGATAAGGACCTCTACGAGCTGCCGCCTGCAGAAGCTGAATCCATCCCGCAGGCCCCGACCTCCCTCGAGGCTTCCCTCAAGGCCCTGCAGGAGGACATGGACTTCCTCACCGAAGGCGATGTTTTCACCGAGGACCTCATCGAGACCTACATCAACTACAAGTACGAGAACGAGATTAACCCCGTTCGCCTGCGCCCGACCCCGCAGGAATTTGAGATGTATTTCGATTGCTAAAGCTGCGCTAGCCAGCGTCCTATAGGGGACGAAAGGGCACGCGCCTACAAAGCTCAGTCCCGAGACCTTCAGTGGGTCTCGGGACTTGCTTTTTCTAAGCCGACCCCGCGAGATGCGATCGATGCCACAAGATGATCTAGGCTTGACCCCCGCCCCTAAATCCATACTTAGCGAGAGTTCTCACCAGCCCAAACGAGAGCAAAATTCTGATAACCCGACCGAAAGAAATTAACATGTGGGTGTGACTGATAGATTCCGCCAACTCCCAGCCCCCGGCCCCGCGTGGGGAGGCAGCCTCATGGGCACCTCCATCGTTTCGCGCCTACTCGTGGAAGAAGGCATGATGATCCTGGCCGGCATTTTTGCCGCCATTGCGTGCGTCATCTTTGTCGTCCTCACCGCGGGTTTCTTGCGCTACCGCCATCCCAGCTTCGAGCGCACCACAATGGCGGAATGGTCGATGTTTTTCATCGGAATCTTGGCGCTCGGCGCCGCGCTTTCCGGGCTCACGGACATTCCTACTTTCCGCCTCATAGGCTTTTGGATCGGTGGCCCAATTACGGTTATCACGTGGGCTATCCAGCTCACACGCTTTGATGGCGAGCCGAAGTTCACCTGGGGCCTGCCACTGGTTGGCCCCATGATTTCGGCCTCGGTTTCTGGTTGGCTGGCTCACGATTACGGCCAGTTCTACCACGTAATGGGCACGATATTTTTCTTCATGTCCCTGGTAACGGCGGTGCCGACCTTTGCTCGCGTGTACTGGGCCGCATGGCACGGGAAGGTGGATTTTACCGGCGCGAAATCAGCCACTGCCTGGGTACCACTAGGCGTGGTAGGCCAGTCCACCACGGCTATGCAGATTCTTTTCCCCGGCCCGGTATCCATTTATTACGGCCTGACTGCCCTCATCATCGCCATTCCGCTATCCATCTACGCGATGTTTACCTTCTATCCCAATGTAGCTCGGTGGGTCCCCTATTCCCCTGCCTGGTGGTCGTGCACCTTCCCGCCGGGAACCGTCAGCATGGGCGGCCACCAGCTGGCATTGGTCAATGGCTCCGAGCTTATCGACGCCATTGCGCTCACCATCCCGGTTCTCCTCACCGCGCACTGGATGCTGTGCTCCACCCGCTTCCTGAGCTGGGTATGGGAAGGCAAAAAGCAAACAGGCCCTGAAGAGCCACTTATCACTACAGGCCAATAAAAGGAGCAAAGAGGAGCAGCCACTATGCGAGACTCCAGCTTTGAAGATTCGAAGCGCCGCAACGGTCGCCGGTGATGTATAGTTCCTCCCCCATCACCTTCATCGCTTGGGAATGCGCGGACCTGACTGCAGTAAGACAGGTACTCGCCGGCGTGCAGCGAAACGGCATCTATCTCTACGGCGAGCACCTGCTCTTGGAGACGTCGTGGCTGGGCCAAGGCGCACGGGACTTCTACGCCACAGCATGGCGCTGGAGTGCAGATGATTGCCCGCTTTTCTATGAGTTGGCGCGACAGGGCAAGGTCCTCATCACCATTAATACTGCGGTGATTGCCTGCGGCGATAAAGAAGACATCGCTACTGCGCGCGACTGCATTGCACAAGAGCTTATCGCCGCCCGCAATCCGCAGCATCTGTGCAAGCTGCTTGCCGACGCCGCAACAAAGCCGACCTAAAGCCCTGGTTGCTCGCTGCGCTTCATCCAGCCCATACGTGGAACAAAGCCGCGGGGATGTTTCATCTGGGCTACTGCGTCAGCAATCATGAGGCGGTGGCGGCGCGAAACGCTATCGGGAAGCTTCGCCACCGAGAACCAATCCGCCTCGGTATTTTCTTCATCACTAATGACCGGCTCTGCGCCCTCTGCTACCGATACACGCAGCGCCGTTCCCATGAAGGTGCACTCATCGCCATTGGGATAGGTCACTGGGCCGGTTTGCCCTACGCCCAAAAGCGCTTCCACCTTGGCCTCGAGTCCGACTTCTTCTTTGACCTCTCGCAGCGCAGTGGTGGTAATTTCCTCGCCCGGCTCACAGATTCCTTCCACCGGTGTCCACACACCATTATCGGAGCGCTTGACTAGGAGCACGGAAGGAACCTCCCACAATGCGGCATCTGCGGGTACATCGCGGAGGATAATGGCGCTACAGGCCGGCACGAAGATCTGATCCTGACCAATCTTTTCGCGCAGCTGAACAATGAAATCTGGAGTCGGCATGCCACCTAGGGTAGACCAGTGCTGCCGATCTAGGCCATCGGGCCTAGAACCTTCTTGGCAAGCCGTTGAATATCGGTAGCCAAGGTGAAAGTCAGCTCCATATCCGTCTGTGTGTTCTCGCAGGAACGCCCTTCTTCGAGGGATTGCGTCGTTCCGGAGACCACGCCCACGATGGTCTGTTTGCCTTCTACCTCGCCATAGACCGGCCCGCCCGAATCGCCATTGGTACTGCACACGTGTGCCCGTGCAGCAAGCGAATCCCACTGGCGGTCCTGCCAGGTAAGCTGCGCAATTTCCGCATCATGGGATAGCGATCCACACGTCTCATTAGTAACCACGCCCAGCTTGCACACCTTCTGCGGCAGATGAGCCAGCGAGGTGGCGACGGTATTGTCTACTTCCCCGGGGACATAGTAATCAGCACTGCCGGTGATTTCGATAAAAGCTACGTCGAGGTCATAACTCTTTTCGGCGTAGTTATCAGAATAAATGACCTCACCAATGGGCTCGGCGGGATATTTGAACTCACCGTCGGCAGAGCCAGCCCAGACCTTATCGTGAGGTTTGCCGCAATGGCCGGCGGTAACGGCGATGGTGCGGGCGTCGGCAAGCGTAAATGACCATGCCGCCGTACAAGAGTGGTACTGGAAATAAGCACCCGGCTGCGGGTCATCGCCGGAGAGCTCAAGAGCCGTGCCCGGCGCGATCGGCGCCACGGCCGGGGAATAGACCTCATTAGGAATGAGGTTTTTATAAGACAGGGCAGAAAAGCTTGGTTCTTCCCCACCCCGAATCGGGCTGCAGGCCGCGAGGAGCACGGCCGTGCAGACTGCGCCACCGCTAGTTGCTATCCGCGCCCGCATCCCCGGCGTCGTCCTTAGCATCCTCATCCGTAGCCATCTCCGCCTGGGCCTTGAGATCGCGGATGAACTTTTCTGGGTCAAACTCGGTGTAGTGTTCTGGGCCGGCAAAATTTTCTAGGGCCATGAGCTAAACCTCCGTTTTCTGAATCGACGTGGTGATGTAATCCTTGACCACCGCAGCATCATTGGGCAAGTCCTTAACATGCCGCTCAGTATCGAGAATGCCAGCAAAACGCTCAGGCGGCTCGGGGGCAGAGCCAATGGCCTCTATGATGGTCTCTGCAAACTTCACCGGCAGTGCAGTCTCCAAGCATACGATGGGCGTCTCCACGCCTTCGCGCTGCGCCCCGCGGGCGACCTTAATGCCATCGGCCGTGTGCGGATCCACCAGGTAGTTGAAACGCTCGTGCACGTCTTTGATGGTGGCGAGGCGATCGGCGTGGCTGGAGGAGCCAGATAGGAATCCGTACTCTTGACCGGCGGCGGCGACTTTCTCTTGGTTGAGGCTGAAACCGCCCTCTTTGACCTTCGTGCCAAAAAGCTCCGCTGCTTGGGCTGCATCGCGGCCGAGCAAGTCGAACACAAACCGCTCAAAATTAGAGGCACGCGAGATATCCATCGACGGCGAAGACGTAGCCATGGTTTCTGCGGCAGGGCGCGGACGGTAGTTTCCTGTGCGGAAAAACTCATCTAGCACGTCATTTTCATTGGTAGCCACGATGAGACGATCGATGGGAAGCCCCATCTGGCGGGCGATGTGGCCGGCGCAGATATCGCCAAAGTTGCCGGTAGGAACGCTGAAGGAAACCTTCTGCTCGGCATTGTCGGTGACCTTCAGCCAGCAGGAGATGTAGTAGATCACCTGGGCCATAAGCCGCGCCCAGTTAATGGAATTGACCGCACCGATACGGTAGGTGGACTTAAAGTCGGCATCTCCCGAGACCGCCTTGACCACATCCTGGCAATCATCAAAGACGCCATCAAGGGCAATGTTGAAGATATTCGGGTCATCCAAACCAAACATCTGTGCCTGCTGGAAGGCCGTCATGCGGCCGGCCGGGGTGAGCATAAAAACGCGAATGCCCTGGCGACCTCGCATCGCATACTCTGCTGAAGAACCCGTATCACCAGAGGTAGCGCCCAAAATATTCAGCGTCTCACCGCGGCGGGCGAGCTCATATTCAAAAAGCTCCCCCAAAAGCTGCATGGCCATGTCTTTAAATGCCGCAGTAGGTCCTTCAGAAAGGTGCCCGATAAAAAGGCCCTCTCCCAGTTCGGTAACGGGGACGATCTCCGGGTCTGCAAACTTGGGGCTGGTATAGGCTCGGGCAGCGATATCCTCGATATCTTGCGCTGGAATATCGTCAATGAAAAGCTTGAGCACCTCGGCCGCGAGTGCCGCATAGCCTTCATCCGCAAGGAGCGTGCGCCATGAATTTAAAGTGGCGAAATCCAACTGCGGGTAGCTCTCTGGCAGGTACAAACCTCCATCGGGGGCAAGCCCGCCAAGGAGAATATCCGTAAAAGATGCGGGCTGACGGGCGGTATCGCGGGTCGAAATATACTTCACACAAAAGAATCTTAGTAGTTAAGGCGTAAGGTATCAGCCATGTCGCAGCCGAATCCCAGAGAAGTCATTACCACTCAAGCTTTAGGCATTTGGGTGGCCGCCATGGCGGTCTACCTCGTAGCGATTACTGGCCGTACCTCTTTTGGCGTTGCCGGCCTGGACGCTATTGAGCGCTTCGATGTTGATGCCGGCCGTATCGCTGTTTTTACCTCCGTGCAGCTGGGCGTGTATGCCCTAGCCCAAATTCCTACCGGCATATTGATCGATAAATTTGGCCCACGCCTGCTCCTGGTAGTCGGCGCCGTCATTATGGGCATCGGTCAGGTAGTGCTGGGTTTTACTACTAGCTATGGCGTAGCCATCGCAGCCCGCGTGCTCATTGGCGCGGGCGATGCCACGGCGTTTCTCTCCGTAATGCGCATCCTGCCCTATTGGTTCCCGCTGCACCGCACGCCTATGTTTACCCAGGTAACCTCGTCGCTAGGGCAGATGGGCCAGTTCATCTCCGCGGTGCCTTTCTTGTGGTTACTGGGCGCAGCCGGCTGGACCGCCGCCTTCGTTACCCTTGGTGCGGTGGGCATTCTCGTGGCCATCGCCGCGATTGTGGCGGTGGCAGATTCACCGGAAAAGCTGGGCATTATCCCCACGGAAAAAGAACCGCCCAACTCTCAGGCCACCAGCATCCCAGCTCGCCTAAAGAAGGTATTCCGCTCCCCAGTGGCATGGCAGGCCTACTTCATTCACTACATCGGTATGCTCCCGCTCATCGTCTTTGTCATGCTCTGGGGAATGCCCATGATGACCCAAGGAATGGAGCTATCCAAGGCGAAGTCCAGCCTGGTGCTTACCTTGTTGGCGGTATTTTTGGTCCTCGTCGGCCCATTGCACGGCAAGATTTCCTCCCGCGCACAGCATATCCGCCCGTGGCTCAGCCTGGGTTTCGTAGCAGTCCATGTACTGACCTGGCTCATTTTCTTTACCTTCGGCACCGACAGTGGTCTGGCCGCGATTTTGGTGGTGTCCTTCGTTACCGCGCTCTGCACGCCGACGGCTAACTATGGCTTCGATATCGTGCGCGAGCGCATGGATCGATCCGTGGTGGCCACTGCTACGGGCCTGGGCAATATGGGCGGGTTTACCTCCGGCATGCTGGGCGCTCAGCTCTTCGGCATGGTGCTGGACCATTCCTCTGCTGCCCCTAACTACTCCATGCCGGATTTCACTGCAGCCTCCGCGGCGGTGCTAGCCGTGTGGGTGGTCGGCATGATTGGTGTGGTAGTCACCCACTTCCTGCGGCGCCGCGCTGGCGAGGATGGGCCTTCTGTCACCATCGTGGAGGTTTCTTAAAGGCCAGAGCATGGTTACTCGGGGTTGACAATAAAGTGGATGGTTCCTTCAGGATCCGCTAAAAGCTCACGGGTAGCCGCCACGGCTTCCGCCTCATCGAAGGCGATGCGTTCAAAGCCAGTATCGTTTAGTTCCACAATGTCTGCCCCCGGGCAGGCCAAAAGAATTGGCGAGTGCGTGGCGATGATTATCTGCGCGCCGCGGTCAACCGCTTGGGCTATTTCCCCCACTAGGGCCAGCTGCCGGATAACGGAAAGTCCCGATTCTGGCTCATCAAGGACATATACGCCTTGGCCATTGATGTGCTCATAGAGCATGTCGAAGACGGATTGTCCGTGCGAGCGGCGAGATAAATCTACATTCTGGGACAAGGTGGAGCGGCCTGCGCGTTCGTCTGATGAATCTCCGCGTGCAATCAGATGCTCGTGTTTTTCAGCGCGTAGGAAATAGGCGCGTTGGATGACTTTATCCGTGACGCAGCGAATGGGGCTGCGGGGAACGATTTCATCGGGATCGTCCATCCGTCCACCTTCGGGAGAGCAGCCCAAATCACTGGCCACACCGGCGAGCAAACTAGATTTACCAATGCCGTTTTCCCCCACGAAGACGGTTACCGGCCTCCGCAGCTTAAAGCTTCCTAGGTCGGCCAAGTAATCGAAAACCGGCAGCTTTGCCCTGTAGTCATCGGGCTTAAATTTCAGGCTTAGGGCATCAATCAGCATGGCCTCTAGACTAATTCAGCTCATCCAATATGCGCAGCGCGTCTTCACGTGTAGCTTCCGCACCAAAGTTTTTCAGGTGGCCAGCCAGTTCACCAGTGGGAAGTGATTGGGCGATGGTATCGGCCGGCACGGTATTGACGGCATAGGCCACTCCTACCCCACCGGTGATGGGGATGGCGATGGCGGCGATTACTCCCACCGCGGTCGATAGCGTGGACTTGAAAGTCATAGTCTCCTCCAAAGGCTTCGGCACCGAGCACTATGCCCGTTACCAATTTGTGATGTTTTACCTTAGGAAGAGTTACTGCCAAGGCGATGCCTCGCAGCTGCGGGTTTCCTGGATTTTCGTCCCCAACTTGCACGGTAAAGGCTGGTTAGTTTGCCGGGTAGCTTTCCGCCACAATCCCATCACTAGCCGGCATAACAAGGCCTCGCTCAAAAGCTACGAGAACCGCTTTTTCATCGGATTCGCTGATGTCACCGGCTTCCACTGCACTGCTCAGCTCACGCTCAAGGTACACGCGCACATCAGACTTACCGTTTTCGGTCTGGGTAATATCTCGCGGGACGGATTTTAGGGGAATGCCCAATGCCTTAGCTAGGGAGGTCACCCGGTTCGCATCGGTGGAATTATCGTCCTTAATGGCACCATTGACCTGCGCAGGAACGTCTTCTTGGACTACGCCACCGGCCACGGCCTCGCCCACGGTCTTTGTCCCTTTGGGTGGATTGTCGCGGTTGGTTGCCCATACCCCTACTGCGATGGCCACGATGACGGCCACGGCCACAAAGACCCACAGATAGATGAGCTTGCGGCGGTGCGCCCCACTGATTTTAGCCATGGAAACCAGCGCCATCGCTAAAAGAACCGTAGTCATTGCCGCGCTGGTTTTCGCCGCGATCATTGAGGGCATCAATGATGGAGCGAATGGTGGCCTCCCCTATGCGGTCGGCGCGGCCCCAAGAGCGAGGGGTTTGGCGGGAATTTTGCGGCGCTGATTCCGGGCTCGGCGGTGTGGGCTTTTGCTCCCGAGGGGTGGAGACCTCAATGGTCACTGTGGTGCCATCAAGGTGCAGGGCGTCGCCGTCGCGCCCGCCCGCAGCACGCGCAGCGGAAAGCAATGCGGATAGCTCGCCTACCGTAGCGTTATCCACATCGAGTTGCAGCTTAAAAGACATAACTAGCCAGTCCTTCCTCTTTCCCATCCCACTCTAGAGTCCATCAGTGCAAAAAGTAAGGCTACGATGCCCACACCGGGGATTTTCAAGGGCAACTCTAAGAATGCTCGAAGGATTCCTCCTCGCCCCAAAAGACTTCATCGACTACCTTGCGGGCATGCCGGGTTAGTTTCAAATAGTGTTCCAAAAACTCCTGGTTATCTTCCGGCGCCCATCCGGCGGCACCGGCTACTTGGGCCAGCTGCGGGCCAGGTCCAGGCAGTTGGTCCACGCGCTTGCCGCGCACAAGCACTAGCGCATTGCGCGCGTCGGTAGCCATTAGCCAGGCTTCGCGCAGGTCAGATACCTGCCCGGCGGAAAGGATAGCGGTTTCTTCCAAAGCATCAAGCACGCGCAGCGTAGACGGATCATGGAGTTCGGCGTACTCGTGGGCATGCATCATCGTCAGTAGCTGAACGGTCCATTCAATATCGGTTAGCGCACCGCGGCCAAGCTTGGTGTGAGTATTGCGGTCCGCGCCGCGCGGTAGGCGCTCATTGTCCACACGTGCCTTCATGCGCCGAATATCGCGAATGGTAGATGCGCTGGCGCCGCCTTCTGGATAGCGGAAGCTATCCACCATGGACATAAAGCGCTCGCCTACCTCTTTATCCCCAGCAACGAAGGCCGCGCGCAATAAAGCCTGTAGCTCCCAGGACTCGCCCCATTCGCGGTAGTAACGCTCATAGGAAGAGATAGTGCGTGCCACCGCACCGGAGCGGCCTTCGGGACGCAGGCCTAAGTCGACATCCAGTGGCGGGTCTCCCGAGGGTTTAGACAAGCGGCGCCGGAGCTTATCGACGATCCCGATGGCCCACTTCACTGCCTCCCCTTCTGCAGCAGAGTCAGCATCCTGTTCGGCGGGTTCTGCTACCACGAGCACGTCCGCATCTGATCCGAAGCCCAGCTCCATGCCTCCCAGCCGGCCCATGCCAATGACGGCAATGCGCGCTGGTGGCTCCGCATCCTCGTTGGCTAGGCGCCATGCCCGCACCTCGGCGCGAAGGGCAGCTTCCAGCACGGCATCCCAAATGGTAGATAGCTCATAACACACCTGCTTGACCGGCATAAAGCCCAGCAAATCCGCACTAGCAATGCGGGCAAGCTCTACCCGGCGCAGCGAGCGAGCCACCGCCACCGCCTTATCTGGGTCGGCGTGGCGCTTGCTGGAATTAACCAGTGCTTTGGAGACCTGCTCGGGCTTGGTTTCCAGTAGTTTGGGGCCAGTGGCGCCGTCGGAAAGCTGCTTTAGCGAATCCGGCGCGCTAATAATCAGATCCGAGGTAAACGGTGACGTGCCCAGGATGTGCATGAGCCGCTGGCCCACAATTCCTTCATCGCGCAGCATGCGCAAGAACCACGACCTATCGTTCGCAGCCTCGGAAAGTTTGCGATAGTTCAGCAGGCCCATGTCTGGGTCTGCGGTATCGGAAAGCCATTCCATCAAGGTGGGCAGCAAGATCGCCTGGATGCGTGCTTTGCGTGAGGTTCCTGCCGCCAGAGAAGTCAGGTGCTCGAATGCGCGGTCCGGGTGGTTATAACCCAGCGCGGCCAGCTGCAGCTTGGCGGCCTCGGGCGAGAGCTTCAGCTCATCGGCGGACATGGTGACCACAGAATTAAGAAGCGGCCGATAAAACAGGCGCGAATGCAGCTCGGAGATGCGCAGGCGAATCCGGCGCAGGTGCGAAAGCATGCGCTCGGCTGCGGATTGAGTGCCCTGCGGGTAGAAACCGGCGATGCGTGCTAGCCACTTCATCCCGTCTTCATCATCGCTATCGGGCAGCGTGTGCGTTCGCCGGAAGCGCTCCAATTGCAATCGGTGCTCAAGCAAGCGTAAAAACTCATAGGCTTCAATGAGCTGGGTGCCGTCCTCACGTCCGACGTACCCTGCCGAAACCAATGCCTCCAGCGCATCCACTGTGGATAATGCGCGAAGCGTTTCATCGGAACGCCCGTGCACCAATTGCAAGAGCTGGACTGCAAATTCAATATCACGCAGGCCACCCACGCCCAGCTTCAGCTCGCGATGCTTGAGTTCTGCAGGAACATTAGCCAACACGCGGCGGCGCATGGCCTGGACGTCTTCTACAAAGGACTCGCGCTGGGAGGCCGTCCACACCATCGGGCGGATCTGATCCAGATAGTCCTGCCCCAGTGGTAGGTAACCGGTCATGGCGCGCGCTTTCAGGAGCGCCTGGAATTCCCAAGTCTCCGCCCACCGCTTGTAGTAGGCAACGTGTGATTCCAAAGTGCGCACCAAAGCACCCGATTTTCCTTCTGGGCGTAAATTCGCATCTACTTCGAAGAAGGTGGTGGAGCCAATGCGATTGAACTCCGCCGCCAGGCGTATTGCCCGTGGGGTTGCCTCACTGCCGACGAAAATGACGTCCACATCAGAGATATAGTTCAGCTCCCCCGCACCGCACTTTCCCATCGCCATGACTGCTAGTTGTGCGTCTACAGGCTCGTCCCCGTAGATGGTGCGCACAGCGCAGGCGAGGGAGGCGGTTAAGGCAGCATCGGCAAGCGCGGTGGTCAGAGCCGTAATCTGGCGGAATCCTACCTCCGGCTGGGGTGTGGTCTGGCCCTTGCGTGCATGGAAGGTACCGGCCACATCGCAAGCGGCAATGCGCATCATTAACGTGCGGTAGGTCGTGCGCAGCGCCTGCTTATGCTCTCCCTCGCCGGCGCGGTAGGTGCCCGGCGCGCTAAGATCCTCACGCGCCGGATCGGGCCGATCAATATCCTGAGCAAATTCCGCGGGCTGGGCATCGACGGCGCCGAGCAGGCTCTGCAGCATCTCTTCGGGCTGTGGGAGGGGCTTTTCTAGCTCTCGCCACAACTCAGGGTTTGCCGCGAGGTGATCACCAAAGGCGGTCGAAGCACCCAGCAGGGCAAAAAGGCGCACACGCACCGTTTCATTGGCGCGCACAGCCTCATCGAGCTCTGGGACTTGTTCATAGATGCGGATGAGATTGTTGAGGGCCAGGTCTGGATCCCCCACGGCCGCAAGGGTCCACAAAAGATTGACCGATTCAGGGTTATTCCAGCCCAGCTGCTCAATATCCGAAGCAGCATGCGGGCGGGTAAGGCCAAGCGTGGCCGGTGAAGGTACAGCAGCAGGACGCATTATTCTCCTAGAAGTTCAGGTTATTGCGCAGCTCAAAGGTGGTGATCTGGCTCTGATAGTGATGCCACTCATCCCACTTGGAGCGCAGGAAGAACTCAAAGACGTGCTCGCCCAACACCTCCGCCATGAACTCGGATTTTTCAAACTCGCGCAAAGCCTGGTCCAGGCTGGTGGGCAGATCCTTATATCCCATTGCCCGGCGTTCGCGGCGGGTGAGCTGGTGGACATCGTCCTCAGCTGGATCATCGAGTTCGTAGCCTTCCCGGATTCCTCGCAGACCGGCTGCCAAGAGCACCGCATAACCCAAGTACGGGTTCATGGAGGCATCAATGGAACGAATTTCTACCCGGCGGGAATCTTCCTTAGTAAGCCGGTAGGTGGGCACGCGGACCAACGCAGAGCGATTAGACACACCCCAGGTTGCTGAACCCGGTGCCTCGTTGCCAAACATCAGGCGCTTATAGGAATTTGTCCACTGATTAACAATGGCGGACATCTCCGTGGAGTGTTCCAGGATTCCGGCGATGAACTGTCGGCCAGTCTGCGATAAGGAAAATTCATCGTCCGGATCGTGGAAGGCATTGGATTGGCCTTCAAAAAGGCTCAAGTGGGTGTGCATGCCGGAGCCTGGCAGATGCTCGAAAGGCTTAGGCATGAAGGTGGCGCGCACGTTGGAGTTGGTTGCCACCTGTTTGATTACGTGCCGGAAGGTCATGATGTTATCAGCCATGGTCAGCACGTCCGCATGGCGCAGATCAATTTCTTGCTGCCCCGGTGCGGTTTCGTGATGGCTAAACTCCGTGGCAATTCCCAGTGATTCCAGCGCCAGCATCGCCTTCCTACGGAAAAGCGGGGCGGTATCATGAGTAGCCTGGTCGAAATAACCACCATTATCGGTCGGTACCAAGTCCGTGAGTTCGCGGCCACGCTCAAAAAGGTAGAACTCGATTTCTGGCGAGGCCATGCAGGTAAATCCATCATTGGCGGCCTCGGTAACCTGGCGGCGCAGGATATGGCGCGGATCCACCATGGAGGGCTGGCCGTCCGGCTGCGCGATATCGCAGAACATGCGGGCCGATTGCAGGTCCGGCTCATCCATATCAAAGGGCAGAATCTGGAAGGTGGAGGGATCTGGCAACGCGATGGTGTCAGACTCAGAGATACGAGAGAACCCTTCCACGGAAGAACCATCGAAGCCAACACCTTCTTCAAAGGCCGATTCCAGCTCGGATGGGCTCATGACCACGGATTTAAGGGCGCCCAAAATATCCGTAAACCACAGGCGGATAAAGCGGATATCGCGTTCCTCAACGGTTCGTAGGACAAATTCGTGTTGGCTATTCATGCCTTAGACCTTACCGGCTCACCTCCGAGGGATGTGCAGTTCATGCGACAGTTTTTCCAGGGCGAAATGCGCAGGTCGCAAGAGTATCTAGGGGGTATCAAGCGGGGGCTTTTCCTTCACGGGCCTACTGATGTGCATGCTTTGCTGAGGAAGCAAGCGAACACACGTACACCTTTTAAAGGACGAAGTTTTATGACCACCCACTGCGATGACCTTTCTGCTCACGTAATCGAACGCCTCATCACCGCCGCGCAACATGGTTGGGCACCGGCGGATTTAGAGCACGTCTTAGGCCCGCATGCTTACCCCATTATCTACCGTGCTAGCCCCCATGTGCCGGCACGGATTACCTCCCCTGCCTTACGCAAGGCTTGGCTACAAATGGCTCCGCCGGACGAAAATTTCATTCCGCGCGATAAGCTGCGCGCCATTATGAAAGAGCTAATTCACCTTGGCGGAATCAAGCGGTGGATGCGCCACGCTTGAATAGTTCGTTAAGTATTTCACGTGGGGTTGCGCCGCCGAGGAT
>NZ_JASPJA010000014.1:0-50417 GCF_030232125.1 Corynebacterium sp. MSK071
TCTATGACCGGCCCATCGCGCAGCATCTCCAACAGCGGCCCATACGCGTTCTTTGACTGGTCCTCATTCACGGCGGCGAACTGCACGCGAGGAGTAACAAACTCCGACCACGGCACACCGACCGGCTGGCCGGCGGCATCCCACCCGCCGAAGCACACCGGCCCTAGCGCTTCGAGAGCACCAATAGCGCCCATCAGGGGTGACTTACCGGAGCCTTTAGGGCGGGAGAAAATGCCACGCGTGTACAGACGCTGACCGGTCTCTGGGTCGAGTCGGTAATAGTGGATGAGGAAGTTTGCTTGGTCAGGGGTGAGGATAAGCGGCTGGTATTCGGCCGTGTCTGGTTGGGCGAGGTTTTCTTCAATCCAGGCGAGGCATTCCCAGCCGAGTGAGGGGAATTCTCCGGGTTCTCGGGGTTTAAAAGGCATGGGTTTAGTCCACCGCCTTCAGGCTACGGTAGCGGCCGCGGACGTCCGCTGCAGCGCGGGAAGCGCGGCGCTTGTCTTCAGCTTCGTCTGCGGTTGCCATGGTGATGCGGTGGCGGGCAAGACTGTCAGGCGTAATGCCATATTGGGCGAGCTGCAGGCGGCGTTCAGGGCCAAGTTTGGTGTCGCCGCGGTTGTAGGCATCGTCGAGAATCATGGTGCGCGCTAAATCAAGCCACTGAGTTTCTTGGAGGCCTTGAGTCTTCAATGGTGGAAATTCGGACAAGGTGTCCCAGAAGCGGAGTGTTTGGTTTGTCCAGGGCTCGTCTGTGGCGGGGTTGGTAGGGCCGTAGATGTCGGTGAGCTTGGGCTGCGGTACGAAAGTAACAACGATTTCTCGTTGTTCGATGTTTTGTTGGTTTCTTCTCGCACGTGATTTTGGATTCTTCGGTGCGGGACCGCGTCCTGCCATTACTATCCCCCAAATCTTTCGGCTATTGTTAGCTATCTAGTTCTATTATAGTGTGCTATACTTCTTGGTGGCAGCTGCCGTTCGGGGGAGATGGCTCCGGGTCGATTTTCGGCTCGGAGTCATTTTTATGTGTAGGGGAAGTTGCTGGTGTAAGTGGTTTTGACGGCGTATTTTGGGGCGAAAACGTGACGACATTTTGACGACATAAGCCACTGGAAACGGCTGGAAACGGCTGGAAACGACTGGAAGCCAAAAAATAAGATACCCCCTCTCACCAGCATTTATGCCGGTAAGAGGGGGTGGATACACCGCTCCTCCAACTGGGCTCGAACCAGTGACCCTTCGATTAACAGTCGAATGCTCTGCCAACTGAGCTATGGAGGAATAAATGATGTACTTCGAACTTGCTGTTCTCTGTGCAACGAGGAATAACTATATAGGGTTCATGCGATTTCAACAAATTGCCAGCACACGGCGGTAAAATGACTGAATTCGTTGTCCTTATGTAGCGGGAACGCGTCAGGAATGGGTCAGGACTCCACTCACGGGGGTTCCTGTGCAAAAATGGTGGGTAAGAAGGCTAGTTCTATGGGAACCAGTAAGCTGGAAATAGTGGATCAGTACGCTATTGAGGCTTGAGAGCGACGGATTTAGTACTAACGAAAGAGAGAAAATTGCGGATCCTCATCATTTCGCAGTATTGGTCGCCAGAAAGTAACGTGCCGCAGCGTCGCTGGGAATGGATCGCTAGCATTCTAAAGTCTCAAGGCCACGAGATTAGAGTCATTGCTCCTCCGCCGGCTTCTGTTCGACGGGCCTCTATTAAGCACTGGTGGAGCGCATCTCTTTTCCGTCCTCGAACAGAAGAAGAAAAGAATGACGCCGTAGATTTAGTCATCCGGAGTGGGTTTATCCCGTGCGGTGGCTCATTAATACAGCGTGCAATCGGTCAAGCAGGCATCGCTCTGGGGTCTCTCTATGCAGTACTAGTAGAGTTTGGCTTTTGGAAATCTTGGAAGCCTGAATTGGTTATAGGTACAGTGCCGGCTTTGCCAACCGCCGTGGTCGCCTTTGTAGCAGCGAAAATCTCAAGGGCGAAATTTGCTATCGACTTAAGAGACGCCTGGCCCGACCTCTTAGCCTATTCGAGTGAGTGGAATAAGGGGATCAAGAGTGCTTCGCTAAAGCATAAAATCTTGAGCAGAGGGCCGATTCAGTTCGTTAGTCTTGTGGTTGCCAGGACTCTCTACTACGTCTTGGGGAAAGCCCAAGGTGTCATTTTTACGGCAGAAGATTTGAAATTAGATTTTCAGAATCGACCTCAGCTGCGGAAGAACTCAAAGCTTCTGAACAATATGGTTACTATCCGGAATGTTTTTCCCCGAGAGGGATTGGGGCAGAAGAAGGCTCCAGGCTCAGGGGAAGGACCTCTAAAGGTGCTGTATGCCGGCACTATAGGTCGCGCCCAACGACTTCAAAACGTGATTGATGCAGCGGTGATCGCGGCGGAGCGTGGAGTGCCGATTGAGCTAAAGTTCGTGGGCGCAGGAGATGCTCGCTTGTCAGTAAAAGATTATGCAAAGCAAAGAAAAGTTCCCGCAACTTTCATTAAGCGGAAGTCAGCTGACTCCATCTCAGACTATTACGACTGGGCAAATACCGCGCTTGTCCATTTAACTGATTGGAAGCCATTAGAAAGAACTGTTCCCTCTAAACTGTTCGAGCTTATGGAGTACGGGGTGCCAATAACAGGTGTTGTAGCCGGGGAATCGGTCAGGTTGATCGAGTCCTTGGAAGCCGGTTATGCGGTTCCTCCCGAGTCGCCGGAAGCTCTAGCGAACCTATGGTGTGCCTTAGCTCAGGGCGAATTGTCTCTCAAGGCTAGCGAAAGAGCTAAACATTGGGTTGAGAACGAACGGAACAACGTTGTGCCCAGCTTGATTGCTAAGTTCTTGAAGCAGATGGAGTCATAAGCATGCCTGCTGGAATTGGTCGCTCGGTCATCAAATTTTGGTCCATCAATGTTGTGGGACTTGTACAGGATCCTGTGCGATTTTCGAATCAAATGGTTGAATTCGTGCGCTTAAACTCAGAGTCCAAGGTAGCCCGAGCATGTGTGAAGGGGGCGCACTTTGTACTTTCGGCAATGAGGATCCCCGGGTACGAGACCGCCGAGGCCGGGGAATTGAGTAGGGCGATAAAACAGCTGGAAAAGGCGCGATTCCTTAGGCCATTGACGTTTTCGTTTGAGAGATATCTCCGCGGGAAACTTCTGCAACTCCAGTCAGTTGAATGCTTTGAGGGAGCAGTTGAACGCAGCGGTAGCGCAGCCGCCCCGCGGGTACTGTTTCATTTCACGAATGCATTTCCCTATACCCAATCTGGATACACGCTTCGGTCTAAAGCACTATTCAAGAGTTTAAGGGCAAGGGGAGTAGAAGCGTTTGCTTGTACGCGCTACGGATATCCGGAGAATATCGGTAGATTCCATCATGGTCCATATTTTGTCAACGATGGTCTCGAATATTTCGTGTTGGGCTCCTTATTTGCTCCGTTTTCAATTACTCGCCAGGAGGATCTGGCCGTCCGCCAACTAGTAAGACTCGCGAGGGAAAAGCAAGTAAACATACTTCACACCACCACCCCGTACACAAACGCGCGCGTGGTGGCTCGCGCAGCCGCTCTACTTGACGTCCCATGGATCTATGAGGTCCGAGGCGAGCCCGAGAGCACGTGGGCTTCGCAGTCTCCAGACCCAGAAAAACGCCGCAGCTCGGAGTTTTTTGAATTAGCGCGTCAGGCCGAAACAGCGGCGATGATGGCTGCAAATCAAGTAATAGCGTTAAGTGAGGTGTCGAAAGAGGACCTAACGCGTCGAGGCGTTCCAGAATCGAAAATCAAGGTCGTTCCGAACGCTCTGGAAGCTGATCAGCTTGAAACTCATACTGACAAAGCGCACGCCCGAAAACGATTGGGCCTAGGCGACGAGTTCTTAATCGGTGCAATTACCTCAGTCGTGGATTACGAAGGGCTAGACATTGCTATAGCTGCGATGAAGGAGATTCCAGACGCAACTCTCATTATCGTAGGAGATGGAGTGGCTCGACCAGGTCTTGAAGACCTAGCCGATGAGCTTGATTTGAATGATCGGGTTGTCTTTACTGGTAAGCAGCCGGCTACTGATATTCATCTTTGGTACGCTGCCTTGGATGTGTTCGTGGTACCGCGGCGAGACGTTGAAGTTTGTAGGAAAGTCACTCCGCTTAAGCCGCTACAGGCGATGGCCTGCGGAGTACCGGTAATCGGAACTGACCTACCAGCGTTAAAGGAAATCACCGGTGGATTAATGGTTGAAGTTGAACCGGATAACCCCTCCGCGCTGGCCAAATCAGTTGATTTAGTCCGGCAGGGGGAACTCATCGTGAATCCTCGGGAGCTTGAAGAATGGGCCAAGAAGCGATCATGGGAGCGGAATGCGCACAGCTTGGAGGGTCTGTACTTAGAGCTACTGAGGGGAAGATGAATGGGTCAAGAACTTTGCGGCCTCAGAATCCAGTAGGATTTTGTGCGGTTTAAACGCCTTCCGTTGCCGCTTGATGATGCGGTCAGCTTCTTCAAGTTTTCCCGTACTAACTCTGTTTCCCCAGACACGGTAAGTTGTAGTTACGGTTTCCGCATCTCCGTCAGCAATCATGTCGCCTTCGTGCAGCCATATGGCACGAGTGCAGTGCGTTTGAATCGTCGCGGCACCATGAGACACGAGAAAGACTGTTCCGGATCCAGCGAGAAACTCGTCCATACGATCCTTAGCCTTAGCTTTGAACGTGGAATCTCCGGTGGAAAGGGCTTCGTCAATTAGTAGTAGCTCGCGTCGAACTGCTGTAGAGATCGCAAAAGTCAGGCGAGATTTCATGCCCGACGAATAAGTCTTTAAGGGACGATCGATTGCAGACCGGAGATCCGCCCAATCGATAATCGGATCCACTAGCTTCGAAGATTCCGCTGGGGTTAGCCCCATTGCCAAGAGGCCTAAATTAATATTTTGGCGACCGCTTAAATTTGATTGGAGAGCCGCCCCGACGCCGAGCAAGGTGGGCTGGGAGGAAACAAACACGTCACCGGAATCGGGCTTTGATGACCCAGCAATCATTCGTAGAAGGGTTGACTTTCCTGAGCCGTTTTTACCCAGGATGCCGATCGATTCTCCAGAATAAGCTACAAAGCTAACACCTTTTACTGCTTCCACAGTATGCTTCGAAAGTTTTTTGGATAAAACATGCTCAGAACCGGAGCGACTAAGGTAGTAGGACTTCTTGAGATTACGAGCGACAACCGTTGGGTTATTTGACAACTGCGTACCTTTCCTCGGCTTGCCAAAAGTAGAAGTATCCAATAATCAATAGCCCGAATGACCAAGCTGCAATATACAGCCAAGTGCCTAAGGGCGGTACCTCACCGTCCAAAACCAGCTGTCGCACCGCGGTAAGAAACTGGTAAATGGGATTAGCTTGCATGATCGCTTGAATATGAGGATTTTTATCAAATTTACTCAGATCGAAGAATACACCCGAGATGAAAAAGAGACCTCGATTGATGATTCCCACCACTGACTTTAGATCGGGAATAAATGCTGTAGCTCGTCCCACAATGAACATGCAACCGAGCGAGAAGCAGTGGATTAAGAAATACAAGGGAACCACTAGAATGATGGTCCAAGAAATTCCTTTATCGAGCTGAAAAAGAAGTGCGCCTACTATCGCAACCATGGCGGGGATTGCATGGTCGATCATTTGCTTAATAGTCGTTGAAATAGGGACGGCTGCTGTGGGGAAGTTAAAACTGCTAATCAACCCTTTAGATCCACGGATGATGGAAGTGCCAGCTGACAAACCGCCGGTTGCGAATTTGAGGTAAATTACACCGATTGTTAGGAAGCCAATGAAATTGTCCATTCCCCTAGATACGTGAAGAACGTAGCCGAAAATGAAAGCGTAGACTGCCACGTCTAGGATCGGTTGAAGGATAAGCCAAGCGCGTCCGAGGAACATATTTCTACCTCGGCTAAGCGATTTACTGCGTGCATAAGCCGAGATGAAATGTCGGCGGTCAAAAAGACAACGAGTATAAGACGCTAGGTTATCTCGGCTCCGTAGGTTATATAACTGGGAATCGTCGACGAGCTCCAAGTTGCGGAAACTAGCGTTTTTAACGCGCTTGGGCTTTTCTTGTTTTGCGTTGGTTCCCTTGGGAGCACTGTCGCTGTCGTTGTTCAATTGTGATTCCACAATTTCTCCACTGTGATGATTGCTCTGTAGTTACGGTCTAAGCTGTCACTGAGGATAGTCTAGAATCATCGTATGCAGTTAGGAAACTTTGAGCCGGCATCTTCCAAAGAAGAAGCCACGCCTGTCCATACCTTTATTTTTGGTGGGTGTGTGAGTCGGGACACTGTTGAGTTTGCGAAGCACACCGACTTCAAGGTGCTCCGCTATGTGGCGCGTCAGTCTCTACTTTCCGTGGGCTCAGACGCGAAATCCAACATTCCTGATTTCAAACTGAAAAGCTCTTTCCAGCAGCGCATGTTAGAGAGTGATTTGTCGGGAAACCTCATGCGCGAGATATCGAAGAAAAACGGTATTGATGTTTTTGTCTGGGACTTGGTCGTTGAGCGGACCGGGGTTTGGGAGTTTCCAGATGGGAGCATTGCTACCAATAGCGCGGAAATCAGGCGGCTGGAGGGCATGCCCCAAATTCTGAAAAAGGCCAGAAAGATTCCTTTCGGGTCCGCCGAGCACTTCCAGCGTTGGCAGGGGGCTGCAGCTTTATTTACTGAGTTTTTGGATTTTCTTGGGTTGAAGCAAAAATGCCTAGTCTTGGCACCGGAATGGGCCGAGTATCGCTCAGACAATAAGAAGACTGGCCGGATACGTGGCTTATCTGCCTCGCAGTATAATGAGATGTTCCGTAGATATTACGTGGTTCTAGAAAGGCTGGGGATTACTGTGTCAAGGATCGACGGCACAGTAGCTGACGAGAACCATAAGTGGGGAAATGCACCATTCCACTTCACTCGTTCGGCGTATGCTTCGATGGAGTACGAGATTAAGAAATCAGTGCACCAGACCAGGAATTAGCGGCATAGATATGAAACTAGAAGGTTTGCCGGCTTCCTTGCTGAAGAGAGCTCGTCAAATCCCGCACGGTATTAGAGCGCGAGTATACCGGGGGCGTTCCAGAGTCGAGGCGACTGTGGGTACTCGCTTTCTCGGACCGGAATTGGACGAAAACGCGAAATCCACCCTGCAAGGAGCTTGGCGCGGGTTGTCAGACGCTGCGGTGGGAGAGAAACGGCGAACGTCTAGCAGTAGCGGGGAAGTGCGGGCTTTTTCGCGTGGATATGAGTTCAGCAACCAAGGGTTCCTTCAACCACCGCCTTCACCGCGTTGGAAGGAGCTGGCTCTAGGTGAGGGGCGCCTTCGGGTTGAAGAAAACCTTCCTGTTGCATTGGCCCAGAAACGTGGAGTCTCAGTTGCCGTGCTGGGGCTTGCTATCGACTCGGAGGAAGGAATATCTGATAGCGACCTCATCGCTGACCGTATTGCTGATTTAATATTGTCTGGAAATAGCCTCGAGGCGATTGATGAGTACGTCCTGTGGCTAGGGGGCCGGTTCGTCCTTATCGCCGGGTGTGAAGACCGGTGGCGTATTCACGTAGATGCAATGGCAAGCAGAAGTTGCTACTGGACCGTCAGAAATAAACAACTTTTCGCTGCATCGCATTCTGCGTTGGTCGCTAGAGAGATAGAAGAATTCTCGAGGAAGCGGGCATATTGGGTTCTTTCAAATCCTGACTATGTGAGTGCTGCGGGAAAATGGTTGCCAGGCCGCATTACGCCGCATGATTGCACCGAGCTAGTAAGTGCTAATTGCGTGCTGTCTTTTGACGGGGAAAGGGCCCTGCACTCCCGCATTTTCCCATTGGAAAAGCACCGAATATCCGCGGAATATTCGCCAAAAGAGGTCGCTCGCATTCTGATTGGTGAGCTTAGGGTGCAGACTTCGGCGTGGCTCAATACCTCTGATAAAACCTATCTCGCTTTGACCTCAGGCCAAGATTCTTTGGTAGTGCTGTTGTCGTGTATTGATCTTTTCCAAAAGCACTTCACCAAAGCTATGACCTACATTTTCGCGGAGAGAAAGGATCCTTTAGGGATCAATGACCTCCAAGGAGCCAATTTCCTAGCTATGCTGTCTGGTCTGCAACACAAGGTAGTGAAAGTGGAACCGTTCATTTTTGAAGGAAAGTTTGCTTCCGCGTACAAACGATCGTTTCCTACTTGGGCTCGTTTTCCGGCTTTAGCCAAATCTTTGTGGCAGAACTTCCCCAAAGAATCCGTAGTCCTTTTTGGGATCGGTGGTGAAATCGGCACAGTCTTTTATAAAGATAGGACCGAGAGTCCGGTTAACGGCGAAATCCTAGCCGGAAAGTTTACGACGAGTAAATTCTCCTCCAATTCTCGCCTTGTCGCAGAGATGGAGGAGTACATAGCTTATACCCAGCTAGATTCAGTCTCCTCGTCGCTTGCAAGCTTCTATGACCTCTATTATTGGGAAAATCGAATGACCAGTTGGGCGGCTGCGGGATACTCCGAATATGAGTTAGGGCCCTCAATAGGTCTTCCGTTCAATACTAGGAGAATAATCTGGCCAATGCTCAACTTGTCGTACGAGAATCGGTTAAACAAAGCAGTGTACAAAACAATAATTCGTTGGAGTGGGTGGCCTCTGTGACTCAAAATGGAAAATTAAACAAGATGGTGAATAAAACTGAATATTATTTTAAACGGGCGCGTCAGGTGGCCCGAGATGAAGGCCCTTCTGAATTAATACGCCAGACTAAAAGGCGATTTAACGTAGGAACGGTAAGCAAAAGGACCGCTACGTTTGACCCACTGGCAGTAACCGCCCAAGGGAAAACTAACAGGACAAGCCCATTCAAGGACCTATGCGTTGGCGTAATCATGGATGAATTTTCTCTCCTGGCATGGGGAGAGGAATTTTCAATCGTGCCAATCTTGCCCGGGGAAGAATCGAAACTTAAATCCTATGAGCTTGATTTATTCTTGGTCGAGAGTGCTTGGGACGGAAATGGAGGAGCCTGGAAGTACCAATTGACTGGCGGTTCCGCTCCCAGCACCGCGCTTTCCGTGATCGTCGAGCAATGCAAACAACTTGGGATTCCTACGGCCTTCTGGAATAAAGAGGACCCTCCCCATTTTGAGGAATTCTTAGATACTGCGCGGTTGTTTGATTTCGTGTTTACGAGCGATGTCAATTTGGTAGATGCCTATAAGCACGCGTTGGGGCATGATCGAGTGTGGCCTTTGAGCTTTGCTGCTCAGCCTGCGATTCATAACCCTATCCGGACTGATATGCCTAACTATCAGAAAGGAGACGTGGCTTTTGCGGGCATGTATTTTGCTCACAAATATCCAGAACGCCGTGAGCAAATGGAGATGCTGCTGGGCGGAGCTATGGATGCATCAGGGCATCTTGAAGACGGTCTCCGTATCTTCTCTAGATTCGAGGGAAAAGACGAGCGCTATCTCTTCCCGCAGCCGTTTTCCCAAAGAGTCGTGGGGTCTCTGCCGTACGAAAAAATGATTGCGGCTTACAAGAATTTCAAAGTCTTCCTAAATGTGAACTCTGTAGTTGACAGTCCCAGTATGTGCTCCCGTAGAGTGTTTGAACTTCTTGCTTCTGGCACGCCTGTAGTCTCTACATGGAGCAAGGCACTTGAGGAGACTTTTCCTTCTACTGAATTAGTGCTTGTAGATAGTAGGGAAGAAGCCACGTTGTCTATTCGTGCCTTGGTTAATTCTCCTGAGTTGAGAGACAGGCTGGTACATCGGGCGCAAAGAAGGATCTGGGAGAGCCATACCTATACAACTCGGGCAATGGAGATTTTGGAACGAGTTAGTCCCTCTGAATCTGAAGGTCTGAAGACTAAACCAAAAGTTAGTGTTATTTGCTCTACGGTGCGGGAAGGGCAATTGAAGCATGTATTTGAGCAGGTAGGTCGGCAATCCGGAGTGGATGTCGAGCTGATTTTGGTTCTGCACGGGATTCAAGTTGGTGACAAGGAGATTGCAAACTTCGCTGAGGAGGCGAAAGTTCATCAATACCGTGTACTTAGGGAGGAGCGAAGTTCCTCGCTAGGAGAGTGCTTAAATGCAGGTATCGCTGCTTCGTCAGGCGATTTCATCGCCAAGTTTGATGATGATGATTTTTACTTTGCTTCATATCTTTTGGATATGTATAACTCGTGGTCCTTTTCTGGTGCTGACCTGGTAGGCAAACAGGCAAACTATGCGTTTTTGGGCAATGAAGAATTGCTGATAGTTAGGCGGCCGGAGAGGGAACATCGCTGGACGAACTTCGTAGCTGGCCCTACTTTCTTCGGTCCCCGCAATACGTTTGCGGAAAATAAATTTGAGGCGCGTTCCCGAGGGGAAGACACTGCGTTTATTCGTTCTCTTTTGAGGAAAGGGGGGAAAATATATTCCACAGACCGCTTCAACTTTGTTCAGATGAGAAATGCTGGACAACATACTTGGGAAGTCTCAAATGCATCGTTTTTGGCTAATGGGCAGGTCGTGGGGATTGGTCGAAATTTCGAGGCTGTTGAATGCTAGATGGACCGCGTGCTCCCCAAGGGTTTTCGATGTAGGAGCGTCCCCTTTGTGGAATAATGCACTGCGGTTCTAAAACGTCGAATTAAAATTTGAAAATACTTTTTCTCCCGAGGAGGGGTTTTAGTGAGCATTGAAGAGAAACAATTGGGACCCATAAACAAGGTTTGTGTTGTTGGGCTGGGATACATTGGTCTCCCGACTGCAGCTTTTATCGCTGATTCTGGTATCTCCGTAGTGGGGGTGGACATCAATGAGCGCCATGTGGAGAAGATCAACAATGGTGAAATGCCCTTTTTTGAACCTGGCTTCGAAGCTTTATTAAAAAGCGTAGTCGCCGATGGACATCTCAAGGCTGATACAGAAGTAGCGGAAGCAGACGCGTTCATTGTGGCTGTCCCGACGCCGTTCAATGATGACTATTCAGTCAATATGTCCTACATCGAAGCGGCAGCGAAGAATATTGCTCCTGTGCTTCGACCGGGGGCGCTCGTGGTCCTAGAATCAACCTCCCCTCCAGGGACCACTGAAAAGATGGCTGAGATTCTTTTAGCCGAAAGGCCGGACCTATCGACGGATCCTGAAAGTGCTAACCGTCTCTTAGTCGCACACTGCCCTGAGCGGGTATTACCGGGCAAGATTATGGAGGAGATGGCCGCTAATGACCGAGTTATCGGAGGCCTAAATCCCCTGTCGACGGATAGGGCGAAACAGCTATACTCCTTTTTCTGCAATGGCGAGATGCTATTGACGAATGCAACAACCGCTGAGATGGCAAAGCTGACCGAGAACTCGTTCAGGGACGTGAATATTGCCTTTGCAAACGAGCTGTCAATCATCTCAGACAAGCTTGGAATTGATGTTTGGGAATTGATTGAACTCGCTAACCATCACCCACGAGTCAATATTCTGAATCCGGGCCCTGGTGTGGGTGGCCACTGCATTGCAGTTGATCCTTGGTTCATTGTTTCTTCGGCTCAGGAGGAAGCCAAGCTGATCCGTACGGCGAGGGAGGTTAATGACGGCAAGCCTGCCTACGTTATTGCCAAAATTACTGAAGCAGTCGAGGCCGAAGGCGCAGATTCAATCGCCGCACTGGGAATAGCATTTAAGCCGGATATCGATGATTTGAGAGAATCCCCTGCTCTGTCTATCGTGCAACAAATGGCCGAGAAGTGGCCGGAGAAAAACATCCTAGTAGCTGAGCCTAATGTGAATGAGCTGCCCGAGAGTCTAACCGCATATCAAAACGTGCAGCTAGTTGACGCTTCTCACGCGATATCTTCAAGCCCCGTGGTTGCTGTCTTAGTGGACCATACACCTTTCAAGAGCCTCGAAAAGAGCGTCTTGGAAGGAAAGAATGTCGTTGACACACGTGGCATGTGGAGCTGATCCTAGGGATGAAGAGGTTGGAATCCGGCAAGTCGCTTGCAAGTCTTGCCGTGTTAGCCGCTGTGTTGTTAATTGCCGCGGTGCTGTCAAGCAACTTAGTTCGCGCTGGGCTGTTGATTTTGGCGGTGGTAGTAGCGGCTTTGATCTTGATTTTAAGCGTTTCTTGGACACGACGAGTAGAGGCACAACGCCGACAGGATTACCGCAATGTAATGTCCGTTGCTAAAGAGTTGTCGCTGCTCCGAAACATGTCGGGAAGTATAGCCAAATCGCGAGAGAGTCAACGCTTTCAAGAAGAACAACTAACCCAAATCAATTCCGCGGTCGAGGAATGGCGACATGGTGAGACGGGTTCAGGGGGCGCAATCTCAGAACCTTTATCCTATTTTTCCCCTAGGCGTATCTCTGCATCGAAGCCTGTGGAGAAACCCAACTCTCATGTGGCCGGGCGACAGGCGGCGCTGCAAGACACTGGTGAGGGGTCCAAGGAAAAGCTACGGGATCTCCTTTATCCTTCCAACGAAATGACTCGAGTAGTGGCCGTTTTGGGCTCTTCCGACCTCCGTGAAAGTCTCTCGGGCTTCTGCTCCGTCCGGAAAATAGATTCTGCCGTTGACCTAGCGAAGTTTGGGAACGACATTTCCTGGCTTGTTATCGAAGAGGCGTCTTTAACCTGTGGTCGCTGGTTTGGGAGTCTGTCAGCTCAAGGGACGCATCTTTTTCAGGAGCTCCATAGCCAGATTGTGAAAGCGCAACGAAAGAATAATGTCCTTACGGCGGTCGTGGCTAATGCACCGGCCTCACATATGACGAGCGTTTTGCGTGACACCGCTGATGTTGTGCTTCCTAAGAAGCCAGGACAAGATTCTCGGGGCGCCGAAATGGCGAACCCAGTGATAAAGGCTATCGACGCATACGCGTGTAAGTGAGGTTAAGAAGTGAGCACCGCTGTAGTTTATGGGGACATCAGTCCGAATGTTGTAGATGGCTCGTCGATCTGGCTCATGTCAATAACCGAAACGCTTTCAAAGACATGCGATGAGGTCCATCTCCAGCTCAAAATGAAGCCGGATAACTATCGTCTCTTACAGTCCGTAGACAAGATTGAAAACGTCGTCCTACATCTTCCTCCGGACACCAGTTCTCCACTCAACGAGGAAGCCGCGGTTCCTGTCCTTGAATCGTTGGTCAACAGGGTCGGTGCTGACATCCTCGTTTCTCGAGGACTGAATTTGGCACACACATTAAGTCGCTCTTCGACCTTGGCGCCGATACTTTGGGCTTATATAACGGATCTTCCTTTCCCAATCACCAAGCTTTCTAAGACCAATGTGGGCCGTTTGCAAAGAATCTCGGCGAACTCTCGGAGAGTATTCGTACAAACTGAAGCGGCCCGAAGCTATCTAGAATCGATCGCTCCATTCGCGGCAGGGAAGACCTGCTTGATGCTCCCAATCGTACCGAGTGAGGCGTTTTCCAAGGAAAAGCGCGGGGAGAACTACGAACAGTCGGACAAGCTCCGCATTGTCTATGCGGGAAAGATGGCTAAGGACTGGAAGACACTCGAAATGCTGGAAATCCCCAAGCATCTCAGAAAGTTGGGAATCGAGTCAGAGCTATTAGTTGTCGGCGACAAGATAAATAGGGATAAGAGCGATCCTTCTTGGCACATCCAGATGAAAGAGGCGCTAGAGAAGGCAGCGGCAGATGCTGATAGCGGAGTTGAATGGTTAGGTGGTGTATCTCGGGATGAATCCATGGCAGCCATTTCGTCCGCCCATATTGGATTAGGTTGGCGGACAGCGGTACTAGATTCAAGCCTAGAGGTTTCCACAAAGGCGTTAGAATATTCTGCTCTTGGAACTCCTGCCTTAGTTAATTTTAACGATGACACCCGTGCTCTCTTCGGTAGCGATTATCCATTCTTTATTGATGCGCAAGCTACCGCAGTGGATGCTGCAAAGGTCATTGCTAAAACTGCAAACTCTATTGACCTAATGAGCCCAAAGGTTCGGGGCAAGGTAGCAAACTTTTCAATGGATTCAGCGGTAGAGCGTCTAACTGGCTACTTCGAAGCGGCCGGCATAGTCCGTTCTAGTAACCGTTCGGTGCCTATGGATGCGATTAAGGTCGTAATCGCTTCCCACGATTTCAAGTTCATGGGCGAATTAGTGGATGCGCTTGAGAAGGATCCTCGGTTCATACTCGAGAAGGACGTTTGGTCGTCTCTGCATCAGCATGACGAAGAACGCAGCCGAAACCTGGTCAATTGGGCGGACATTGTATTTTGCGAATGGTGTGGTCCGTCAGTCCGGTGGTATGCAGAGCATAAGCGACCAGGGCAGAGGCTAATTAGTCGTCTACATGGATTCGAACTTCGTGGCCCCGGCCCATGGATGAAGGAAATCGACTGGCAAGGCGTGGACGAATTGATTTTCGTTTCGCAGCATTACGAGGAAATGGCGCTGGAACGACTTCCACTGCAATCCACGGCTACTCGGGTAATTCCAAATGCAATTGATTTAGTGGACTTTGACCGGGAAAAGCTTTTTGGTGCTCAGTTCCATATTGGTCTGGTCGGCTACGTTCCCTTCTTAAAGCGACCAGATAGAGCTGTTTCATTCTTTGAAGAGCTATTGGAACACGACGACCGGTACGTCCTTCACATAAGAGGCAGGGCCCCTTGGGAATACCCTCACGAATGGAGTAAGCCGCTGCAGAAGCAGTTGTATCTAGATTTTTTCTCTTCTATTGCCTCGAACGAGCGACTACGGGATCACGTAGTGTTTGAAGATTTTGGGCCAGATATGGCGTCTTGGTTTAGGAAGATCGGCATTGTGTTGTCGCCAAGTGATGTGGAAAGTTTCCATCTTGCGCCTGCAGAAGGAATGGCCTCGCGTGCAGTCCCCATCGTGTGGGAGAGAGATGGGGCGAAGAACATTTTTGGTCCGTATGTAGATGAGGGTAGTGACCTCGCAATCGATCGCGTACTCGCCCTACGTGAACCGGAGACATTTGCAGAAGAGGGCCAAAAGGCACGTGAATACGCCTCCCGTTGGGGAGTTAAGAAAATTATTTCCGAATGGATCGATGCCTTGACTGGGCAAAATGTTGCTGTCAAGGAGTCTGAGCGTACGGAAACTATCTAGGAGCTAGGATGTCCATTTACCTTTTGGCGGTGCCTAAGAAGAAGCTTCGCTCTACCGTTTCTGACGACCTTGCAGAGCATAATTCCGAACTGCTACGTCGGTGCTTCCAGAAATACCGCAGTTTGGTCAGTGATCACTATCGGAGTGAAATAAAAGTTTCCACACCGGGACAGCATGGGACTGCATCTATAGGTGTGTGGAAAAGGACGAACGAGTCGAACCGCGTCGTCGCAAAGAAAGACTGGTGGGCGCATTCGAGCGGCCAGGATGTTTCCGAGCTCCTGTTCGAGAAGGTGTCCAGGCGTGGCGGCGAGGTTGTTTACACCGATCCTGTTTGGGGCAGCTATACGGCGATCTGGGGTGAGCGCTATCGCGATCGCGTCATACTATGGAACACAATTCCGGCTCTAGAAGCGGTACATTATGCGGAGACGGAAGATTATGTTTTCGCTAGCAACAGACCACTTCTTGCTGCAGTAGCAAGAGCAGAGGGAGAAGCTTCTCCAGTGGCATTGGAAACTGACTTTTTAGATCAGTATTTGATGTTTGGGTTTAACCTCGATGCCGTATCTCCGTTTGAAGGCGTATCTACGATTGCAGTGGACGAGGCACTCGAGGTTAATAGCGGAGAAGTAAAGATTATTCCTCGTCCCGCAGGTCTAATCGCTAATCTCCCTAACCTTCACTCTGAAGAGGAAGCAGCTGAAGCTCTCGCCGACGCGCTAAAGGCCTCTACGCAGAGAGCATTAGCGAACTTTTCGGGCAAGAACGTTCAAGTACGAATGAGTGGCGGTAAAGACAGCCGGCTATTGCTCGGACTAGTTAAGGACTCGGAGCAACCTGTCTATGGGGTAACCTTTGGCAAGCCGAATGATGAAGAGGTCCGAGTGGCACATAATTTGTGCCGAGCGGCTAAAAAGAACTTGGAAGTAACTGCACCATCCCCAGTTGATCGGTCAAGCTTGGCGGAAAAGGTTGATCGAACAATTCTCATGTCTGATGGCATCCCGGCATCTGAACCGCATACTTCTATTTATTATGGCTCCTCGCCGCGTGTTGCTGGTGACGCAATCATGCTGGGGCAGTGGCCACTAATGAAGGGCGGTCAGGCAAAGAAGCTGCACTATTCTGAGTCGGGCTTGCAAAACGCTTTGCGACGACAAGCCGGGTGGTTCGTAAACGAGGGGATCCGAGCGCAGTACGCTTACTTCCTTGAACAATGGCAGCGTGAAGTAGAGACATCTATCGATCTCGAGTACTTGTATCTCTTTGCCCGAAACTTTAGGTCGGGACGCTGGCTGCATGCACACATAAACCTTTACGAGCGTGATGCAGTCATTGCTTATCCAATCGCTGATGAAGAGGTAGCTGCGATTTCTGACGCTATGACGATGTCAGAGAAGGTTTCACAGCGTGTTCTCTTTAGGGCCTTAGAAATGATTTGGCCCGAAGCGAACCGCATTCCTTTGTCCAACGGCAATAAATGGCGGTTTGAGAGTGCTGGTCCGGCGGAGAATCTTGGAGAAGATTCCTTTGCCGAGCGATATGCCGAAGTTCCTGCTCACGAAAGCGATGAATTCTTACAGGTGGATCCTCGGCTTAAAGATTCAAAAGCGATAGAGTACACCAAGGTTGTGGCCGTTCAGATGGCCAGAGAATTGGTGGAATCTGCTAACTGGGATCTGCTCATTTCAAAGGTCACTCCCGAATTTGGGAAAATCTTGGAAGCGGCCGCGAACGGAGAACTTATCGTTCCCGAAAAGTCGTCTCAAAGAGAGATCGTGAAATTCATTTGGCGTTTGTACGTGGCTGATCGTTGGCTGCGGAAGGAATGGCTAGCGGCGAAAGATAGTTAGCCCAAGGCTGTAGGTCGGTGAACATGATGTGCTCATGCTCACCGACCTCACTTTTAGTCTTCGGTGGGAAATAGCTGCAGCTTTAGTTTGCAGAAGTCATGGCGAGAGGAAAGCATTTGCTTTTCTTTCAATGAGAAGGTCTCTTCTGTGCCTTTTGCAAACTTGTGCTGGGCGTAGTACGAGTCCAGATAGCGCGCGATGGGGTTTATAGATTCCCCGTAAGTGGGGTAGATAAAGGAGGTCGCGTGAGGGAAAGAGTTGACTTCCAAAACTCGTGGCATGTCGTCTTTCAAACTACGCACCATGATATCGACGCCGCCAGTGTATAGACCCGGAATCGCGGCAACTGCTCGAACAGCGGTGTCCCTAATTTCCTCTGAAATGATATCGGTGATATTTGCAGTTTCAGCACCGAAAGAAATATTAGAGATTGCGCTGAGGAGAACGCGTTCTCCTGCTTCGGGAATATCTGAGAAAGACAATGAATTGGAGCGCATGAACGCTTCCATGTTCGCGTTTCGGCGAAGAAGTCGCTTGCTTCGTGCGCGGTCCTTCTGACGCTCGTCATTTTTAAGCGCCATCAGTTCTTCGATGTTGTGGGTTCCGTCGCCGGTAACGTAGGCAGGGATTCGGATGATTGAACCGAAAAACTCTCCCTCCACAACGGTGACGCGCAATTCAAAGCCGTCAACCATTTCTTGGACAATTACCGAGGGCTCTCGCTTTCGTTCCTTTTGCATCTCCACGCATTCGTGGAAGCGCTCTTTGAAGTCCTGTTCAGTAACGTTAAGAAAAACTCCGAGACCTTGGGAGAAGCTTGGTGCTTTGACCACGACTTCTCTCCGGCCTTGAGCAAAAGCGGTGTCGAAGGCGTCGTCAGCCTCGTCCGGTCCAAAAACCTGGTACCAAGGAACATTAATGCCAGCGGTGTGCAGGATTTTTTGTGTTTTTACTTTGTTCTGGCAGATTCGTCCAGCTGTCTTAGTGCAGGTAGGTACGTTCCAAGGAGTAACTACTCCGATGGGATCATCTGCAGAATCCTTTAGAGTGATATACGGACGGTTCTTTTTCGAGCGGTCAATATGGAAGTTGCGCCCCGAGCGGCGGACAGTCCGAATCCACGCGTTGTGTATGCCCGTGGTGTAACCATCTTGCCAATAATTTTGTTCAAGGCTGGGCAGAGAATCCAGAATATGGTTTAGGTGCTCGGTACGCATGTAGTTCCAATCATCTGAGCTAGGAGTGGGTTGCTTATCGCACAGATTTTAGCAACGAGGTCAGGCTGACAAGTTAGTTCGCCTTGGTTCTCACTATTAAGCCCGAGGCGGTGCAGAGATTTAGCGGAGTTACGCCGACCCAGCAACGCCTAGAGCCTTAACTAGTGCCTAAGAGTAGAGCAGCTGTGTTCGCTCGATCTGGTCGACAATATAACTAGCCGCATTAACAGGCTCGCCGTAGCTTACATAGTGGTGGATGTCGAAGAAAGGCTGCGTATTGATCTCTAGAACTGTGATGTCGGCGTCAGGCTGCAAGGAAGAGGTGAAAATGTCTACTCCCACTGTTCCCGTCCCTGGGAAGGCCCGAGCAGCGCGCTCTGCAACCGCGATGTGTTGACGAGAAATTTTATCGATGACATTAAGCGTGAAGCCGCCGCCACCTACGGAGGATATTGGATTTAGAACGACTACTTCGCCGTGCTCGGGCACTTGCTCGAGTGTCCAAGGGCTTTCGGCTAGCCAATCTTCATCTATGTTTATCTCCGTAGATTTTAGGTAAGCATCGGCAAGTCGGCGTTGGAGCTCGAGATCCACCAGTTCTTGAACCGTATGCTTCCCGTCACCTACTACAAATGCGTTTAGCCTAGAGCAAGCAACGCGTACACGGCCACCGATGACTAAGACGCGTATATCGAAACCAGCGAAGTATTCTTCGATTACAATTTCATCGCCGTAGCCGCTGTCAGCTGCTTTAGACCAAGCCTTTTCAAAGGTCTCGGTATCTTTGATATTGAGAGACACGCCGCGCCCTCGGGTGCCGCCATTCGGCTTAACTACGACAGGGCGATCTTGCGCCTTAAAATATTCGAGGGCCTCAGCTTTAGTGGCTGAATTGAACTTCTGGCCGTTAGGCGTCGGCACGTTATTGGCTTGAAGAGTCAATTTTGTGGCCTGTTTGTCGTTGGAAACCCTTCTAGCGAACATGCTCTGGGTAGATGGGCCGTGATAAACGGTTCCTCCCACCGTTTTACCGTTATTCAAAAATATCCATGTGCCGTCTTTGACTTTTTGGGTCTCCCAGCCGCGGGACCTCGCTTCGCCCAGCATAAGTTTTGTGCGGGACTTAATCCGGTCATAAGTATTGATTGGCAGCTTTGGTTTCAAAATTTCGTCATTTACCAAAGCAATTAGGTTTCTAGGATCGTAGCTCACGTAGGCATAGTACATTTAAGATTCTCGCTTTTGTACCGACTAACTCACTAAAACTTATTCACTAGTTCGCCCCATCGATGACCCCTTCAAAATCTCCGCAACACGTCCGACGTAAATAGTGGCAGTTCCTTGAACTTTCATAAGATGCTGTCTCTAATGTGGTGGGGTTTCTATGGGGCCTGACCCCCGGAAAGTAGACACGTCGGGGGTTAGCTATGCTGCTTGGGTCAGTGTAGCTGATGTGAGCGCTTCGAAGTCATCGGGAGCTAGAAGGTTGCACCAGTAGTGCCGTCTGCGGGTGTTGTAGCGCATGCACCATCGGAAGACTTCTTGGCGGCAGACGATGGGATTGTCAAAGACTTTCCGATCACGCAGGACTTCACGCTTTAAGGTGGTGTTAAATGATTCTGCCAGGGCATTATCGGCACTCGTTCCCACTGCTCCCATGGATTCGCGCACGCCAAGCTGGGCGCAGTGGTCCCTAACAGCCTGTGAGGTGTACACACTGCCATGATCAGAATGGAAAATTGCCCCTTTAAGGCTTCCGCGGACTTTCCTGGCATGAGATAAAGCTTCGATAACCAGCGATACCCGCATGTGATCTGCGAGCGCATAACCTGCAAGTTTCCGCGAGTAAGTGTCAATAACTGTGGCCAAATACATGTTCTTGCCGCCCTTACACGGCAGGTAGGTGATATCGCCTACGTAAACGTGATTCGGCCTGTCAGCTGTGAATCTGCGGCCTACTAGATCTTGCATGACTCGACGTCCAGGCTTGCGCCTGATGGTGATACACCGACGCCGCTTAGTAAAGCCTTTCAGCCTCATGGATTTCATGATGCGTGCGACCTTCTTGTGATTGATCGGAGGAAAGTCCGTATCGTCGTTGAGGTTTGCAGCAATGCGTTTTGCACCATAAAGCCCGAGCTCATCATCGAAGATGGTCTTGATTCGTGCACCAATAAGAGCATCAGAACACATCTTTAACCTGCGTTCTTCGTGAGTGTTGGCCCATTTGTAGAACGAGGAGCGATTGAGCTTTAACACCTGGCACATCCGCTTAACCGAGTATTCGGTTCGGTGGTCATAGACAAACTGGAAGCGGATTACCAGCGTGTCTCTTCGGCAAAATATTTCGCGGCCTTGCGTAGGACGTCGCGTTCTTCGCGCAGCTTCGAGACTTCTTTTTCTAGCTGGCGGATCCGTTCAGAAGCAGTCGTCTCCTGGGCCTTGTCGCGCATGGTCTTCGTGCGGGCACGTTTGCCAGTGCCGTACTGCTTAAGCCAGGAATAAAGTGAGGAGCGATTGATTCCTAGCTCTGCTGCAGCCGTGTGAAGTGAGAGGTCCTCATTGTTTTCGTAGAGGGCCACAGCATCACGTTTGAACTGTTCGGAATACCTAGGCATGGTGGTAGATTACCTTTCTTCCCAACCCAACCGGGCTGGATATCAGGTGTCTACCAAACAGGGGTCAGGTTCGGAGCACAACGTATAAAAATACCCACGCGGCGCGCATGATGGCGCCGTGTGGGTTGGGGAAGAGGACTAGAAATTAGTCCTGTGCAACACCGACGTTGACTTCGATGTTGCCGCGGGTGGCCTTGGAATAAGGGCACATCTGGTGGGCGGCGTCGGCAAGCTCCTGTGCCTTGGCGTCCTCAACGCCTGGGATGGTGACCTCGAGGTCAACGCCGAGGAAGAAGCCCTCGTCGTTCTTGCCCAGCTTAACGCGGGCGCCGACGGAGGAATTCTCCACGTCAACACCCTTGTCCTTGGCCACTGCCTTGAGTGCGGAGTGGTAGCAGGCGGCGTAACCGGCAGCGAAAAGCTGCTCCGGGTTAGCGCCCTCACCGCTGCCGCCCATTTCCTTTGGGGCGGTCATGGTGAAGTCCAGATCGGAATCCTTGACTACGGCGCGGCCGTCGCGGCCTGCTCCGGTGGACAGTGCTTCGGTGGTGTATACGGCGTCCATAATGACTCCTTTTCTATCGGGTCTTTGTACGTCCGCCGATTGTACGCAAGAATTCTAGTCCTCGACGACGTTGACGGTGACCTCAATATTGCCCCGGGTGGCATTGGAGTAGGGGCAGACCTGGTGGGCGGCGTCGGCAAGCTGCTGGGCTGTGGCCTTGTCTTGAGCTGGGATGGAAACCTCCAGGTCCACTGCGAGCTGGAAGCCTTCGCCCTGCTTTCCGATGCCCACTCGTGCACCCACCGCAGAGTCACCCAACTCGACCTTCTGGTTGCGGGCCACGGCCTGCAGGGCGGAGTGGAAGCAAGCGGCGTAGCCGGCGGCAAAAAGCTGCTCTGGGTTGGCACCTTCGCCGCTGCCGCCCATCTCCTTAGGGATAGCAAGGTGAAAGTCCAGGTCGGAGCCCGTGACGGCGGCGTGGCCGTTGCGGCCTGCTCCGGTGGCTAGCGCCTCGGTGGTGTACATGGCGTCCATGATTGCTCCTTTGGATTTTACAATCCGGTTTTAATATTCACTTTTGATTGTACACAATTAAATTGCGGACAATATTTTCTTGGCGTCTATACTTTTGGCTATGAATGACGCGCCCACTGATTACCTTTCTCTCGATAGTCAGCTGTGCTTCTCGATTTACCGTGCGAGTAGGGCGGTAGTGCGTTCCTATCGGCCATTCCTCGATGAGCTGGGGCTGACCTACCCCCAATACCTGGTCATGTTGGTGCTGTGGGAGGCCGACGAACCGGTGCCACTTAAATTCATTGATTCTCGCCTCGGTTTGGATAGCGGCACGCTTACCCCGCTGCTTAAGCGCCTAGAAAAGCAGGGGTACGTGGAGCGACGCCGTGATCCCGCCGACGAGCGCCGCACCCTCGCTAGCCTCACCGCCGACGGCGACGCCCTGCGCTCCCGCGCCGAGTGCATCCCCGAAGCAATGGCCGAGGCTTATGAGAAGTTGGGCCTCAACCTAGTGGAATTTAAAGAGTCTCTCGATATCCTCGCCGCTACTCCCGTCGACGTGGAGCTACCGTGGCCGTCCGAAGAAGACTTTGTGAGGTAGGGGGGGCTTAGTTCGTCGTGGCCACGCGCTTGGACCATATGCTTTTGTCGGCGGTTTCGAATGAGGCGCGAACTGTTTTGTCTCCGGGCTTTTCGCACGTGAGAACTCGCTGGTCGCTGCCCATGCGGCAGTCAAGGTCATAGGATTGCTTGGTCGCCGGGCTGCTGGCGGAGACATCCGCGTGGTATACCGATGTCACCGTGGGATCTGGGGAGCGCAGAGTGTAGCTGGCCTGCATCGCGGCATCAAAGACCGCGGCGGCGAATTCGCAGGAGGTCGCATCGCCGGCGTCGATGGAGTCGCCCGACGATGATGTGCCACAGTAGCCGCCAATCTGGCCTACATGGATGTTGTGTTTGCCGTCGGCCGGTGGTGTGGGCTGCTCTGGGGCTGCCTCTTTGGTGACCGTTTCGGTGCGACGTTGCTTCGTTTCCTTCTCCGGGCTGGTTTCTTCTGCATTTTCACCAGCCGGGGAGTTGCTATCTTGCGCAGTGGAGAAGGCTGGCTCTTCTGCTGGGGTGGAATCAGAGTTGGAGTCTGAACCGGAGCCGCAGGCGCTTAGCACAAGACCGGTAGCGAGGAGCACGGACGCGAGAGGGAGAATGGAAGGGCGTTGCATAGGGATACTGTAGCGCCCTTCGGGGTGTGGCGCGCGGCTAATGGTCTATACGAGCGGGTGGAACTGGCGCACCTTCGGGTGGCAGAACCTTCGGGTACTTTGTGGCTGTGCCGGCGGAAGTGGGTGCTCCGGCTGCACCGCTGGTTGCGGCGGCATCGGCGTTGCTGGTGAGGGAAGGGCGGTGGGGAGTGGGGTCCCAGTGGGCGTCGACAAGCGTGCGCTGGCATACCCAGCCCAAAGCCAAAATAGCCAGTGCGATAAGGGCGATGAAGACGAGCCCCAGTGCACCGTCGGCGTGAATGGACCAGCCCAGCAGCAGGCCGAGCCAGCCAAAGTCAGCGTCGCCGAAAGTGGTATTCGCGGAGCCGAAGGAACCAAGGACACCGAGGAGGAACGCCGGCAGGAAAGTAATGATGAGGCCGTTGACAAAAGCACCGAGCGCGGCACCACGGCGGCCGCCGGTGGCATTGCCATAAACGCCTGCTGCACCGCCGGTGAAGAAGTGCGGCACCAAACCAGGCAGAATCAAAGCCACGCCAAAGGCTGGGTTAAGCCAAGCGGAAAGGACGGCAAGGTCCGTCAAGTACAGCCTGTGGTAGGGAGAAATAGGCTCGATTTCACTTTAGGCTTTGTATCTCGGCGGGCTTCGCTTTTTCCATTAGCTAGAGCGCGAGATATACGCCCGTTGTGCGTGGACAGTTAATCAAGCTCGAAAGTTTGGCGTCCGATTTCATCTTGGCTGAAGGACTTAGTTGCAACAAGGTCCACAGGGGTAGTTAGATCATCGAGCTCGTAGGTTATGGTTCCAGCGACAGTGCCTCCCTTTTTAATCTGCTCAAGCTGAGTATCGTCAGTTTCAGGATCAATATAGGAACCGAGGTCGAGCTCGTTTACTTTATTCGGATCATTGTCTTGGATGGCGGTGAAGTACACGACAAAGTCGGTGGTGGTTAGAGTTTCATCCGTTTTATTGGTTACGTCATAGTTAAAGACGAGAAGTGGCTTTTCACCTATTTCATTACCAGGCTCACCGGACTTGATAACACGGTGATCGGTTATTTCGAACTTGGCGGCTGGAACATCCAGGACTCCATTTTTAAAGGTTTGGCCAAAATCCGTGCTCTTTAGCTCTCTAATGGTTGTCGGATCATCCTTCACTTTCTTCATGTGTGTGGTGAATTCCTTATCTTCAATCGCGACCTTGAAAGTTAAGGCGTCGTCATCGATAGAGAAATCTTTCTTGTCGGACGAAGCAGCCATCCACTCAGAGGCGGTGGCAACGGTATCGCGGTTTGAAGTAACGGTCTCGCCGGATGCGGCGGCTTGAGCGTCAAAAGTGCCAATCCAGTAGATCATGCGATTTTCGCCGTTGTCCATGACCCATTCGATGGTGATGACGTCATCGGTGATGCTGGCCTCCATCCAGCCATCTTCAGAAGCGCTGTCCTCTTGCTTCCACGTTCCAATTACGGACTTCGCATCGGCCTGTGCATCGGACGCGGAATTACTGGAGTCGCTCGTCTTTGAGCTGTCACTACCGCTATCCGAGCAGGAGGTAAGCGTGAGAGCAGAGACGAGAATGAGAGAAGAGAGTAGTTTGCGCATAATTAACTTCTACCCGCAGGGGGTAGGAAGCGTACAAATACTCAATAGCGAAGGGGGCAAATTGGTCTTTGGCCGCTCTTTGACTAATCTTTTCAGGGCAGAGAGTCGCCCAAGTGGGCGTGCAATCTGCGTGGGGCTATAGCTCAGTCGGTTAGAGCTACGGACTCATAATCCGTTGGTCGCGGGTTCGAGCCCCGCTGGCCCCACGGTGATAGGGAGGCGTCGGCAAGCAGTGCTGGCGCCTTCTTGCGCTTATCTGCGCATATGGGTGTGCTGATTGCGCAAGGGCGGGCGGTGAAGTCTAATAACTATATGGTTGAAGTAGATCCGCTCATTGAATCTCTCTACCGCTGGTCCGATATCAGTGGTGTGCTGCTGATGGGAATCATCGGTGGCACTATGGCGCGCAAGCGTGGCTACGATATCATCGGCTTTTTCTTCATTGCGATGTTCTCGTCGCTAGGCGGCGGCATGGTGCGCGACGTGCTCATTAACCGCGGCACCGTCGCGGCAATGAGCCAGCCGGAATACCTCTACTTGGCTTTTACCGGCGCGCTGATTGCTCGCTTTGTGTACTTCAAAGGCAAGACCTGGGATTATCTGCAAGCGCATGGCGACGCCGTCGTTTCCGGCCTGTGGGCCGCCACCGGCGCGGTGAAGGCTATTACCTACGGCCTGCCGCTTATTCCCTGCATCATGATGGGCGTGTTTACCGCCACGGGTGGTTCGATGATTCGTGACATCGTGATGGGGCGCGAGCCGAGCGTATTTGGTGATAACCAGCCAACAGTTATTCCGGCCGTGGCTTGTGCGATTATTGTGCTGGTTGGCCACCATTTCGACATGATGGCCGTGGGCATGATCATTGGACCTTTGGTCTCCATCTTCTTGGCGCTGCTGGGCATTTGGGCGGGGTGGCGCGTGCCGGCCTACCAAGACTGGGCACCTATTAATGACACCGCCGCACAGGTGAAGGTCCTTGCGAAAAAGGCCGAGAATAAAAGCCGTGCCGTCGGCCGCCGCCTCGAGCCGCACCGCCTACGTTCTTGGCGCCACCGCCAGATGGAGGCAGCGCTGCAGCGCCGCATTGAAAAGGAAGTGCGCTCTGGTAAGCGGCGCGTAGAAGCCGCCGCAGAGGCCAGCGAATTTCTGGAGTCCTTCGAATCCGATGTGGATCAGCTCAGCGCAGTGGTAGCAGAAGGCGATGATACGGACTTCGGCGTGGACCTCACCGGTGATTCCTACACCGAGGAGGAACAGGCCTCCCACGAGGAATCCCAACGCCTCCTTGATGCCATTCTGGAAGATGACAAGCTTACGGATGAACTCATTGATCGCCTCATGAAGCGCTATGACTCCCGCGACTAGCCCGCGGTTCTTTAGCGCGGCGGCTTAGCGCCCAACCGCGCCGCAAACCTGCGGGTCCGTGATATAGCCTTGCTCGCAGCCATATTGGGTCTGGATTTCTCCGGAGCTCTTATTCCGGTTGCCGTTGGCATCGTTGCCATAGCCGCACAGGTAGGCCGGACACTCCGCACTCGGCCCATTGGGCGCTTGTACTGGCGGTTGAGCGTTTGATTCCTTGCACAACGCGGCAAACTCCACCCAGGTGCCGTCCGCGCATTGGTACTGCGCGGTGTTTTCCTGCTGCCGGTTTTCGGTAGGCGGTTGCACGGCTTCCTGATTTTCTGTTTGTGGTTCGGCGTGCTGCACGGCCTCTGTAGTTGCTACTTCCGTGGTCGTTTTTTCTGTGGACGTTTCCTCGGTGCTGGATTCTGTAGAGCTCGTTTCAGAGGCCGTTTCCGTAACGGTTTCTTTCACCGTGGAAATGGTGGTGGCGGTTTCGTCGCTGCCGCCGCAACCGGTGACAAAAAGGGCTAGGGAAAAGAAGGGAATAAGGAATGATTTCTTCATGCCCCACACAGTAGCCAAACAAGGCGGCGGGTGCCGGAGTCTGTGCAGGGCATACGGGGGATAGAGGCTGTGCGAGGGGGAGTGTTTGCATGGTGGCTGGCAGTGAACTGGCATCCAGTTTTCAGCTCCGCGGCCTACGGTAGAGGCATGAACCTGAAGTATTACTTCTACGAGCTGTGGAGCATCTTCGTGGACCACGGCTTACCGCTTATCGCGCTGCTGCTGATCGGTATTTTGATACCGCGCGTTGGTAGGCTGGCGATCCGCATCATAGAGCGCCGCCTCGATGAAGATGAAGAATCCACCAAGGCGCGTCTAGCGCTGACCGGTGCGCTGGTATACATCGTGCAGGCCATCGCGTACTTCCTGATCATTTGGGCCGCGCTGACCAATATTGGCGTGCCTGCGGTAGGCGCGGCGGTGCCGGCGACGATAGTTTCGGCCGCCGTGGGTTTTGGCGCCCAGTCCATCATTGCGGATTTCCTCTCCGGCTTTTTCATCCTTTCGGAAAAGCAATTCGGTGTAGGCGATTACGTCAGCTTCGATGGCGTGACCGATGTGGAAGGCACCGTGGTGATGCTGACTTTGCGCACCACCAAGGTGCGCACCCCCACAGGCGAGCTGGTCACCGTGCCCAATAGTTCTGCCGGCGCGGTAACGAACTATTCCCAGGAATGGTCGCGTGCCGTGGTCAACTTCGACGTGCCCGTGCAAGAAGGCGAGACCTTGCCAGAGATTACCCGCCGGGTGCGCACCATTTCTGAGCAGGCTATCCAAGAGCCATCCATCGCCGTGGATGTCAACGGTGAGCTGGAGGTGCTGCCGGCCACGCAGCTGGTTGCCCCGCAGGCCGCCGGCCAATCGTGGCACGTGACCTACCGCGTACTGGTCACCGTTAACCCGGCCCGCCAATGGGCGGTGGAACGCGCCATTCGCTCGGCGCTGCTCTCGGAATTCTGGGATCACTACAATGTGGCCGATCTCGATGAACTGCAGCGCCCGCTGACCCCACCGCAGGGAAATACCGCGGCTCAAGAATCCGTAAAGGATGCTTCCACCGCAGGGGAGGGCCACCACCCTGAGACGAAGGTGGAGCGCGGTGCCGCCACCGCGGACGCTGAGGTGGATGGCCCGGCTAGTGACGGCCCCGGAAAACCCGCGCTGCCTGATGCGGACGATCAAGAACCAGAGCCCTCCCAGGGCATCTGGCGTGGCTTGGAGACCAATAGCAAGTTCCAAAAGATCGCCACATTCGGCGGCCGAGTCCGCGCCTCCACCACGGGCCTTGTCCTCGCGCTGCTTGTCGTCGGTGCCTTGGCCTTGGCCTCGAGCAATCCCGAAAACGCGGACGCGGGCTGGCTCTCGCCAGAGCACTGGCGCGATAGCGGCAAGGAAACCTCTTCCTCGCAGCTTTCCGACGCCCCCTCAAACCAACCCACCCCTGAAACCACCGAGACCGGTACACAGTCCGAACCAACGGAAGATAGTGCCGCTCCTACGGAGACCGACTACCCACAGGGTACTAATGACGCTGGCACGACTGATACGCCTGCCGGCGGCAGGCAGGGAACAGGCGCTACTGGTAATGCCTCCCCGGCCCCGAGTGCCCCCAATGGCGCAGACAACGCGGGGACAGATTCCGGGACCGGCGCCGGCACTGTGCCCACTGCGGGAGGTGACGCCGGCGACGGCGCCCAAGCTTCCGGAACGGCCGGTAGCGCAGGCACAGAGATTCCGGCAGAGCCTCGTCAGTAGGATGTGCCCTCCATTTCGACCATTGCTTCCTATTGTGGTTGGCAAAGCCGGCATGATCGCTCATGTCGTAGCTCTTGACGTGCAGAAATGATTTTGTGTGGCAAAGGGGAAATAGTGCGAGCTAGCTGCGCGTTGCACCTAGCATGACTTCACTATTTGAACCTCTGGAACTTGGCCGATACACGATAGATAATCGCGTGACCATGGCGGCGCTGACCCGCCAGCGCGCAGGCGAAAGCGGTGTGCCTACCGAGCTGCACCAGAAGTACTACTCGCAGCGTGCCACGGCCGGGCTGGTTGTCACGGAGGGCACCTTCCCGGCGTGGACCAACCGCGCATTCCCAGGCCAGGCAGGCATTGCCACCGAGGAGCAGGCAGAAGGCTGGCGTGCGGTAGCAGACCGCGTTCACGAGGCCGGCGGCACCTTGTTCATGCAGATCATGCATGGTGGCCGCACCAGCCACCCAGATCTGATTGACGGTGCAGATCCAGAGGCCCCGAGCTCCTTCGATTGGGGCGGAACCGTGCGTGGCTTTTCCGGCAAAATGGATGCGCCGGTCCCGCGGGAGCTGAAGAAGGAAGAGCTGCCGCGCATCGTGGAGGAATTCCGCCAGGGTGCGCGCCGGGCTATCGATGCCGGCGTTGACGGCGTGGAAATCCACGGCGCGAATGGCTACCTGCTGCACGAGTTTATGGCGGCCTCGTCCAATAAGCGCGAGGATGAATTCGGCGGCAGCCCGGAAAATCGCTGGCGCCTGCCGGAGATGGTCATCCGCGCCGTGGCGGAGGAAATCGGTGCCGACCGCGTCGGTGTGCGGTTCTCGCCGGCGCACAATGTGCAGGGTGTTATCGAGGATGACCAGGACGACATGCTGGCCACCTACGGCGGACTGCTCGATGCCCTGGCGCCGCTGAACCTGGCTTATGTGTCGCTGCTACACGGCGAGCCGGAAAGCGAGCTTATCGCCACGCTGGCGCAAAAGGCCCGCGCAAATGGCGTGACCAAGGTGCTGATGAATGATGGCTTCCCCACGGTGACTTCCAAGGAAGATGCGCAACGTGAAATCGAGCTGGACTACGTGGATGCCGCAGTGGTGGGCCGCCAGCTCATCGCCAACCCGGACCTAGTGCGCCGCTGGCGTGAGGGCTTGGAGCTCAACGAGCCGGACCAGGATACGTTCTACCTGGGCGGCGAGCGTGGCTACATTGATTATGAATATGCCGCGGACTAGGGAAAAATCCGCGGCATAAAGGGGGGCCGAGAGGCATCAGAGTGATAGGTAGTGAAATTCCCCAGAGAGGGTCTTTCACTATTCCTATCGAAGGTGTACTACCCGTTCGTTAACACCAAGTGCCTGTCATGTGACAGAACTTACAACTACTTGGTATAGCCCTTGCCTGGGCGCCAGGTCATGGTCACAGCCTCGCGCACCGGGGACTTAGCGGACAGCAGGTTATCCACACGCAGCCAGTGCATTTCTGCGGAATCCGGGCGCACGGTTACAAAGCTATAGCCGTGGTGGTCCAAGTCCACGTGGCGGGTGTGCGGGTTGGCACCTAGCAGGTAACGCTCGGCAAGCTTGGAAAGCTCGTTGCCTTCCGGCAGCTTGAGCTGCTCGTTGACATTGGGTGCAGAAACGGAGGCGCAGACCAGCTCGGCGCCAAAGATGCAGCCATCCTTGCTGATATTATGCGCCCACTCGGAATGGATATCGCCGGTGACAAAGAGGGTGTGGGCATCGTGCTTGGAAAGGGCGTCGATAAGCAGGCGGCGCTCTGCAGAGTAGCCATCCCACTGGTCGCCATTGACCGGAATGCCGGTGATATTGGAAGACAGCGAGGAAGAAACCGGCTTGGTCTTGTCATCCTTTTGCAGGGTAGCCAGGTTCATGGGGGAGAACATGACGGAATTGCCCAGCATATTCCACTTCGCAGAAGAGGTCTCAATCTTATTGAGCAGCCAATTATATTGCTCGGATCCGAGCATCGTGCGGCCTTCTGCGGCCATCTTGTGCGGGCCAAAGCGCACCTGCTCATCGCGGTAGGTGCGCAGGTCCATCATGGTTAGTTCCACCAGGTCACCAAAAGTCAGGCTGCGGTAGAGGTGGCCCTGCTCGGAAGGATTGGTTGCGCGCACCGGCATCCACTCGAAGTAGGCCTGCATTGCGGCCTTGCGGCGGTCGAGGAAGGCGCCCTCCTTGCCCTCGGTGTGGTTTTCGGCGCCCTCGCGCCAGTTATCGTTGGCCACCTCGTGGTCATCCCACACCACAACCCACGGCAGTGCCCCGTGTGCGGCTTGCAGGTTTTCATCGGTGCGGTAGCGGCCGAAGCGAATCCGGTAATCCTCTAACGAGATAATCTCGTGCGCAGGGTGGTGCAGGCGCACCGGGCCATTACCGGCGTACTCGCGCTGCGGGTATTCGTAGATATAGTCGCCCAAGAAGATCATATAATCCAGCTGGTTGGCGCGGCCGCGCTGGGCAATATCGCCATAGGCGTTAAAGAAGCCGGACTCCCAGTTTGCACAGCTAGCCACACCGAAGGTGAGCTCTTCTGGGGAGGCGCTCAGCGCCGGGGCGGTCTTGGTACGGCCAATGGGCGAGTACTTATCCTGCGCCTTAAAGCGGTAAAAGTACACGGTCTCCGGCTCTAGGCCGTGCGGATCCACGTGCACGGTGTGGTCCTGGTTGGCGTCGGTGGTCACTTCGCCCTGCTTGACGACGTCCCCGAACCCCTCATCCTTGGCAATTTCCCACTCCACCCGGGTGGCCTCGCCCAGGCCGGATCCCGGCATGGCATCGGCATCCGGGGTTACGCGGGTCCACAAAATGACCGAATCCGGAATAGGATCGCCCGAGGCAACGCCGTGGAGGAAGGGGCGCTCGCCCAGTTGGGGCTCTACCATGTGCTGCTCCACGCGCGGGGAGAGGCTGCTTTGGGCATTGGCAGAGTTGGCGGCGGCGGTGGACAAAGCGATGGCGGCGCCGGCGGTGCCGGTGGTTTGCAGGAAGCGGCGGCGATTGACGTTTCCGCGGGCAGAAGCGGACTGATTCTGAGAATTACTAGGCATGATTTAAAGCTTCGTCATGTTTGCCGCCTGTGCAAGCGATCCTAGGCCAATTACATAAAGAGTTCTTTTTGTCTTAACTGGCGGTTAACTTCCTTGCCCCTCGCCCGGCCCTAGAGTGCGGGCCTTGGGCGGGCTTGGCTCAGTAGGCTGGAGGGCATGAGTGAATTTAGCCAGATCAGCCAATGGCCCGCGGATACGGTGGCCGGTGCTTTGCTGCACCGCGGCGAGGTCATAGAAACGGTAGGAGATACCGCCCGCGAGTTTCCAGTGGCATCGGTGACCAAGCTGGTTGCGGCCTATGGCGTGATGCTTGCCGTGGAAGAAGGCGCGGTGGAATTGGGGCAGCCGGCCGGTCCGGAGGGCTCGACCCTGGAACACCTGCTTGCACACGCCTCTGGCATTTCCTTTGACTCCCGAGAGCCGCAGAAGCCGGTAGGCGAACGCCGCATCTATTCCTCGGCCGGTTATGAGTGGGCCGCAGATACCGTGGCCGATGCCACGGGCATGGACTTTGCCGAGTACCTACGCGAGGGTGTACTTACCCCGTTGGGCATGGATTCCACTCGTCTCGAAGGTTCGGCCGGTCACGGCTTGGTCTCCACGGTGAAAGATTTGGCGGCCTTTGCTGCGGAAGTCCAGGATCCGCAGCTGCTGCACCCATCCACCGTGGCCGATATGCGCCGCGTCCATTTTGGTGGCCTGCGCGGCATTGTCCCGGGCTACGGCAGTTTTAAAGATTGTACCTGGGGCCTTGGTTTTGAAATCCACGGCGACAAAGAACACTGGATGGGCGCCCTGCCTGCCGACGCCGTCGGTCACTTTGGCATGTCCGGCACCTACCTCTGGGTGGCCGGCGAGTATGCCATGGTGGCGCTCACGGACCGTGACTTTGGCGAATGGTGCAAGCCACTCTGGCACGATACGAATACCTCCATCTGGAACGCCTTGTAGGCGCCCGGGCTCGGCGGAGCTAGCGCCTCCAGTGCGCTAGCGCGTGTCTATAACCTTTTATCGGGGAAGCGGCACGGTGGAAGGCTCCCCCGCAGGGTGGGAAAATCGAGGATTTTTGTGCGGTAGGGGCCATAAAACTTGGGATCGCGGCGTGCCTGTAACTAGCCGCTGTTGGAGGTAAGTCAAATAGGGTTTTCGCGCCCATGAGCAGGCCGTCTGGTGGAGAATATAGAACAAGCCTAGGGAGTTCACAGAAAAGGCCAAGTTTCACATTAATAACACTGGTTTCACCTGCAACTTTAGTCCCAGTCTGTACCTGGGGTTGAGGTTTAGCAAACGGGGGTTGAAGTGAAAGTTGAGGGTTGTAGGGGGAGGTGTGACGCAGGAAAATTGTGTGCAGACGCATCAGACAGTTCGTTGGGGAAGACGAAGCTCGTCTTGCATCGCGCCGGGCCGGCAGGCCTCGTGCGGTGGTGATCTATGTCGAGGGAGAATCGGCTATGAATACGTGCGTTAACCCTGCGCCGGTTGAACAGCCGGCCTCCACCTCCGCGTGGCCCTCCGTCAACGGTGGTGCCACCGTGGTTACCGGTGTGCTCAAGATTTCCGGGATGCCGCGCTCGCTGCGCTCGGAGATTGAACGCGCCATGGATCGGTGCATCCGTACCGAGTCGGAATTTATCATTCCGGGCGATGACCCACTGACCGCTCAGTGGTGCACTCGCTGGTTCCGGGATGGGCTTTCTGTCGCGGCGCTTGCTCGAGGCGGCAAAGCCTGTGCCCACTCAGACAGCGGTATTGGCTGCCACCAGGTGCTGACCGGCACCCGCGAAGAGCTAGATGCGCTGGACTGCGTCGTGCGCTACCTTGCGCAGCGCCACGGCTTTACTGCTGCCGTGCGCCTGCCGTAGAAAGCACAGGGAGGGTGGACCAACAGCTGCTGGTCCGCCCTCCCTTTTCCTTTTGCCATTAGTAGGGCCGGTTGAGGGCGGCCTATTCCTCCTCGGCGAAGGGATCAAAGATTTTGTCCGGCAGCTCGGCCACTGATTTCAGCACGGCAGAAGGGCGGTAGGGGTAGCGAGAAATCTCTCGGTCATCGGAGATGCCGGAGCGCACCAAAACTGTGCGCATGCCGGCCTCGAGACCGGCCTTAACGTCTGTATCCATGCGGTCACCAATCATCACCGTGTGCTCCGAGTGGGCACCAATATGATTGAGCGCCGAGCGCATCATGACTGGGTTGGGCTTGCCCACGTAATAAGGCTCGCGGTTGGTGGCGGCGGTAATCAGTGCAGCCACGGCACCGGTGGCCGGCAATACTCCTTCTGGGGCAGGGCCGGTGACATCTGGGTTGGTGGCGATAAAACGAGCACCATTGCGGATGAGGTTAATCGCGTTCGTGATGGCCTCAAAAGAATAGGTGCGGGTCTCACCAAGCACCACAAAATCAGGGTCATCGTTGGTAAGGATCCACCCAGCCTCGTGCATGGCGGTGGTAAGGCCGGATTCACCCACTACATAGGCCTTGCTGGAGCTTACCTGGCTGGAAAGAAAATTCGCGGTGGCGGTGGCGGAGGTCCAGATGCGCTCGGCAGGAATATCCAAGCCGGTATTGCGCAGGCGGGCAGAAAGATCCCGTGGAGTAGACATGGAGTTATTGGTCAGCACCATGTACTCGATGTCATTATCCTTGAGCGCTTGGATAAATTTATCGGCGCCAGGGATCATCTCGCCTTCTTTGATGAGTACGCCGTCCATATCGGATAGATAAGAAATCATTGGTGGTCCTCCACATACTCGGCAATATCGCCGATGGTTTCGCAGTTGAGCATCGTTTCCTCAGAAAAACGCACCTGGAAGGTCTCTTCCGCGCGCACGGTCAGCTCCACTAGATCTAGCGATTCGACGCCAATATCCTTCAGCCGCGTATCCCGGCTCAGATCTTCCTCGGTACCGGTGACCTTGTTTATGAGCGCGAGGAGCTGGCCGAGCGTATCGCGCTCCGGCTCCTTTTCCGGCGCGCTCGCGTTGAACTTTGCCTGTAATTGAGCGCTGAGGTCGTTTGCCATGCCCACCAGTCTAGTATTGATCCCGTTATGGCATTGAGAAAACGTTCTTCCGTTGTGGCGCGTAGTTGGCTCAAGCGCCTGCGCCCCTCGCACCGCGCCGAGCTAGAAAAACTCTATGGCGGATTGCATGATCCCTCCACCGAGCCGGGCCTTACCCAGGTCAGCGCTTCCGGCACTGTGGAACACGATGGCCTAGATATTGCCTGGTACGAGGTGGGGCGCGAAGACGCGCCAGTAACCGTGGTCTTCATTCACGGCTATTGCTTATCCGCGGAAGCCTATTATGACCAGGCCAATTATCTCCGCGGTCGCAATGCGCGTGCACTCTTGGTGGATTTGCGCGGGCACGGCCAGTCCTCCACGGTCGCCCCAGAGGAGTGCACCGTTGATACGGCGGCTGACGACGTCCTCGCCGTCATTCGAGAGCGCGCTCCCCGTGGCAACCTGGTCATCGTCGGCCATTCCCTGGGCGGCATGGTTGCCTTAAACCTCATCCGCCGTGCTCCAGCCGAGGTTTATGAGCGCATCAAGGGCGCGCTGCTAATTTCAACTTCGATGCGCCGCTTTGCAGCAAAGGGCGTAGCGCAGATTCTGCAGTCGAAATCTCTGCATGCGCTCTACCGCCTCTGTCTGCGCCTGCCTGGTCGCGTCGATAGCGCGCGCTTTGAGGCCGCCCGGTTCATTGCGCCACTTTTTGCTGCGACCTTGGCCGGCTTTCCACAAATGGAGAAGCTGCAATTTCACGTTGCCATGCTTCTCGATACCCCCTTGGCCTCCTACTCCGGCTTCTTCGACGACCTTTTGGAACACGCCGAGTACGGCGCCGCCCCACGGCTGGCGAAGCTCAAGGGCGAGGTGGTAGTCGGAACCGCCGATATTGTCACCCCGCGTTCACAATCCGAGGTGCTCTGTAAGCATTGGCCCGCCGCGAACCTGCAGACGGTGGAAGGCTCCGGACACATGGTGATCCTCGAAGACCCCGAGGCTATCTCCGCGGCCCTTGGCCGCGTCCTTGATGCGATATAGACGGGCCGGATGCATAAGCCCGTTTGCTGGGTACGCAAAAGGCGCCGCGGCGGGGAAGCCGGCGGCGCCTTTCTTGTAGCGCGTGGCGCGGGCCTAGCCAGCACCAAAGCGGGGATTAGTCTTCGATGTGGGTGGTCACGGTCGGATCATCCAGCTTGAGATCCTTGGCTGCCTTCTCCACAACGGAGCGCTCAATCTTGCCCTCGCGAGCCAAGCCATCGAGCACTGCGACGACGATGGACTCGGCGTCGATATTGAAGTAGCGGCGAGCGCCCTCGCGCGTATCGGAGAAGCCGAAGCCGTCCGCGCCCAAGGTGATGTAGGTGCCTGGGACATACGGGCGGATTTGCTCCTGCAGCTCGGTGGTGAAGTCAGAGACACCAACGAACGGACCCTCGTAGCCCTTGAGCTGGGAGGTAGCAAAAGCCTCGCTCGGCTCCTCGCCCTTTCGCAGGGCTTCCTTGTTACGGCGGGCGCCGTCGCGGGCCAGCTCGTTCCAGGAGGTGACGGAGAAGATGGAGGCCTTGACATCGAAGTCGTCGGCAAGCATCTGCTGTGCGCGCAGCGCCTCGTGCACGCCTACACCGGAAGCCAGGATATTGGCAGCAATGGAGCCGCTCTCTGCGGTATTGAAGTGGTAGATGCCCTTGTGCAGGCCCTCCACGTCCAAATCCTCCGGCTCGGCCGGCTGGTGTACCGGCTCGTTGTAGACGGTGAGGTAGTACATGATGGCCTCGTTGTCCTTGCCATACATGCGCTCAATACCGCGGGAAACCAAGTGGGCAACCTCGTAGCCGAAGGCCGGGTCATAAGAAACCACGGCCGGGTTGGTCGCAGCCAAGACAGGGGAGTGGCCGTCCATGTGCTGCAGGCCCTCACCGGTCAGGGTGGTGCGGCCGGCGGTTGCGCCAATGATGAAGCCGCGGCCCATCTGGTCGCCGGCTGCCCAGAAGGCATCGCCGGTGCGCTGGAAGCCGAACATCGAGTAGAAGATGTAGAGCGGAATCATGGCCTCGCCCTGGGTAGCGTAGGACGTTGCCGCAGCGGTAAAGGAGGCAGCGGCGCCGGCCTCAGAAATACCCTCGTGCATGATCTGGCCGTCAGTAGCTTCGCGGTAGGAGAGCATGAGGTCATGGTCAACCGGCACGTAGTTCTGGCCACGCGGGTTCCAGATCTTCATAGTCGGGAACCAGGAGTCCATACCAAAGGTGCGTGCCTCGTCCGGAATGATCGGCACGACGCGCTTGCCTAGCTCCTTGTTGCGCATAATTTCCTTGAAGGTGCGTACCAAGGCCATGGTGGTGGCTACTTCCTGCTTGCCAGAGCCCTTGCGTACGGAGCGCAGCTTGTCCAACGCCGGTGCCTCGAGAGGGGTGAAGTCCTCGCGGCGCTCCGGCAGGAAGCCGCCCAGCTCTTTGCGGCGCTCCAGCATGTACTTGATCTCCGGGGAGTCCTTGCCTGGGTGGTAGTACGGTGGCAGGTACGGATCCTTTTCCAGCTCCGCATCGGAGAAAGGAATTTCCTGCTTATCGCGGAAGCGCTTCAGGTCATCCAGGGTCAGCTTCTTCATCTGGTGGGTAGCGTTGCGGCCCTCGAAGTTGTGGCCCAAGCCGTAACCCTTAATGGTGTGCGCGAGGATGACGGTTGGCTTGCCGGTGCCCTTGTTCTCCAGCGCGCGAGCATAGGCGGCGTAGACCTTGCGGTAATCGTGGCCGCCGCGGCGCAGTGCCCAAATCTCATCATCGGACATGTCTTCTACCAGCTTGGCCGTGCGCTCATCGCGGCCGAAGAAGTGCTCGCGCACATAGGCGCCATCGTTGGCCTTGAAGGTCTGGTAGTCACCGTCAGAGGTGGTGTTCATGACGTTGACCAAGGCACCTTCGGTGTCCTTTTCCAGCAGCTTATCCCAGCCACGACCCCAAATGACCTTGATGACCTCCCAGCCGGCACCGCGGAAGAAGGATTCTAGCTCCTGGATGATCTGGGTGTTGCCGCGCACCGGGCCATCGAGGCGCTGCAGGTTGCAGTTGACCACGAAGGTGAGGTTATCCAGCTCGTAGAGGGAAGCGATCTGCAGCAGGCCGCGAGATTCTGGCTCATCCATCTCGCCATCGCCCAAGAATGCCCACACGTGCTGCTTGGAGGTGTCCTTGATGCCGCGAGTCTCCAGGTACTTATTAAAGCGTGCCTGGTAGATAGCGTTAATCGGGCCCAAGCCCATGGACACGGTGGGGAATTCCCAGAACCATGGCATCAGGCGTGGGTGCGGGTAGGACGGCAGCCCCTCGCCCTCGCCACGGGATACCTCCTGGCGGAAGCTATCAAGGTCCTTTTCAGTCAGGCGGCCTTCCATGAAAGCACGTGCGTACATGCCCGGTGAGGCATGGCCTTGGAAAAAGACTTGGTCGCCGCCCGAAGGATCATCCTTGCCCTTGAAGAAGTGGTTCAAGCCCACCTCATAGAGCGGGGCAGCACCCGCGTAGGTCGAGATGTGGCCACCTACGCCAATTCCTGGGCGCTGTGCACGGTGCACCATGATGGCCGCATTCCAGCGGATCCAGCGGCGGTAGCGCTTTTCCAGTTCCTCGTCACCAGGAAACTCTGGCTCCATGGAGGTTGGGATGGTGTTGACGAAGTCCGTGGACGTCAACGAAGGCAGTTCAACGCGCTTAGCGGTAGCGCGCTCGAGTAGGCGCAGCATCAGGTAGCGTGCGCGCTCCGGATCGGAGTGCTCCAGCAGACCATCGAGGGAATCCATCCACTCGCGGGTCTCTTCTGGATCATTATCGTGAAGATACGATGCAACGCCGTCGCGGATGAGCGGGAAGTTGGAGTCGCCCTTGGTGGCGTCCTTCTCGGCCATTTAAACCTCCTGTATAAGGGTCTGCACAGTTTGCTTACTAGGATACGCGCTCACAGATCCACAATGGTTGTGAAGCCCGACTTAAGGGGACGTGCGGTACGTTACATCGTCATAACCAGTATCTTTACCGGGTTTATTGGGGTAAAAGAGGGTAGTTTGCAAACTCTGCGGAACTGGGCGAAGTGGTGGGAGGGCCTGCAAAATGGGGGAATTGCGCCCCTTAGGCGGGTAAAAGGGGCCGGTGGGCGTTAAAATACTTCTATTAAGCCGCGATTTACCCGCAGGATGCGGGGGATGCGCGGACCGGACATTCACCAAATTAGGAAGGAAATGCATAGTGGCTGACGCTGCAGTCAAGCTCGGAATCAAGGAAGGGCAAATCGCCCTAGAGCTTGGTTGGGACGAGGATTGCGATACCGCGATCTCTGAATCGATCGAAGCCGTGCTCGGCGATGATTTCTTGGAAGAAGAAAATGACGAGCTGTGCGATGTAGTCCTTCTTTGGTGGCGCGACGAGGATGGCGACCTTGTGGATGGACTCGTTGACGCGAGCCGTCCGCTGGCCGATAACGGTGCGGTCTGGCTGCTTACCCCGGGTGCCGGAAAGCCTGGCACCGTAGAGCCAGGGCTCATCTCTGAGTCCGCTCAGCTGGCCGGCTTGGTGCAGACCAAGGCAGAGCGCCTAGGCGAGTGGCAAGGCTCTTGCTTGGTGCAGCGCGGATACACCAAGAAGTAGGGCTTTACCTGCTGATTTGTGTTGCTCTAGCAACCTGCGCTACTGTTTCTAACAGCGCAAGAGCGCATGCGGCTTTAGCTCAGCTGGAAGAGCAATTGGTTTACACCCAATAGGTCGGGGGTTCGATCCCCTCAGGCCGCACAACACAGACCGCCTCTCGGATTGATTTCCGGGAGGCGGTCTTTTCCGTATGCATGGGCACGGGCTAGCCCGGGAGGGACTCAAGGCTTAAGGCGCCTGTGGGCCAACTTTCGGCCACGTTGTGCATGGCAGTTGGGGAAGTAGCCCTATTAGCGTGGCTGCTTCTTAGGCTTCGGCTAAGTACTCAGGCACTTCAGCCACGGCTGCGGGTTGTCGGCTTAGTAGCGCTCGCGGCGGCGCTGGTTTAGTTTGGCGTAGTGATCTGGTTTGGAGTCGCCGTAGCGGGAGCGATTGCGGCGGCTGGCGGCATGCGAGGAGGACGCGGCGGGAACGGCCGTGGAATCGTCGTTCGCGGCTTCGTGCTCGCTGGGTGCGGAGTCAGCGCCGGCCGTTGGTTCTGCGGGCGTGTGGTCCGCGGCGGAGGCGTCACTAGAGCCAGGCTCGGAGGGGGTGGAAGCATCGGCGTCGAGGGCGGCGAGGGCCTCTTCCTCGTCGCGCAGGCGGCGGCGCTCACGGATTTCGGACCACACGAAATAGCCCAAACCCAGCGGGGCCATGATGCCAAAGGCAATCCATTGGTAGCCATAGGAGAGGTGGTTGCCGCGGTCGAGCTGCGGGATGGGCATGGGGTTGAGCACGCCGGGCTGGTCCGCGGAAAGCTGGATGTAGTCCTGGGCTAAGGGGGCGTCGATAAGCGAGGCAATCTGCTCCGTATGGATGGAATAGACCTGCTGGTAGCCCTCCTGCTTAATGGGGGCGGACTGGTGCTGGGCTTCGTCGGCGCGGATCATGCCGGTAATAGTGGTTTCGCCCGAAGGAGCGGCGGGAATATCCGGTACAGCGTTGGCCTCGCCGGCCTTGACCCAGCCGCGGTTAACCAAGATGGTCAGCCCGGAATCGGTACGGAAGGGGACCAAGGACTGGTAAGACGGGCCAGACTCGGCCGGGCGCAGGCGCAGTAGCACCTCATCCTTTGGCAGGTAGCGGCCGTGCAGGGTCGCGCGGGACCACTCATCGTTTTTGATAGCACCGTGGTCATCCACGAGGTCTTCTACCGGCTGGGGGTCAGCCTCATAGGCGTGAGTGATGAGCTCGTTGCGTTCCACAATGTCATCGTCCTTGCCCAGCTGCCACGGGGCGAGGACGGTAAAAGCGAGGTAAGAAAAGGCCACGACGAACAGCAGCAGTAGAACCCAACCCGGCTTAAGGAACGTCTTTAGCATGGGGCCTAGTTTAGTCGTGGTGAGCGCGAATCCAATCCAGCAGGCCAGGCACGGCGGCCTCGATATTGTTGCGGGTGGTCTCGAAATCGGCGGCGGAACCATAGTAAGGGTCTGCCACGTCCGCGTCTTCCGGGGAGTTGGGATCGAAGCTGCGCATCAAGCGGATCTTGTCCGGGTCGATGCCTCGCTCAATAAGGGCGTCGCGGTGGCCTTTGTCCATGGCGATGAAGAGATCAGCATCCATGTGCTCGGCCCCCAGCTTGGCCGCACGGTGGGAACCGCCATCGTGGCCGCCGCGGCGCAGTTCGGCAATGGCGCGCGGGTCGGCTCCTTGGCCCACATGCCAGCCGCCGAGGCCGCAGGAGTCCACGGTGGCGACAAGGTCAAGCATGTCCTTTTCCATCTCATCGCGCACGATGATTTCTGCCATGGGGGAGCGGCAGATATTTCCGGTGCAAACAAAGACGAGGTAGAGGCCGGAGCGGGCAGCGGATTCGGTCATGCGGAAAACCCCTTCGCGCGAATAGTACTGTGGTGCGGAAGATAGGATATAGCAGTAGTAACTATTCCATGAAACGAGCATAAAGGAGTACCTCCATGTCCGCTGTGAGCGTGGGCGATGTCCGCCGCGTACTCGATGAGGCCTACCCGCCGCACTTGGCGGAAAAGTGGGACGCCGTGGGGCTTATCTGCGGTGATCCGACCGCGGAGGTCAAGCGCGTGGCTTTTGCCTTGGACTGCACCCAGGCGGTAGCGGAGCGGGCGGTAGAACTCGGCGCGGATATGCTCGTGGTCCACCATCCATTGCTCTTGCGCGGGGTGGAGTCCGTGGCGGCCGATACGCCCAAGGGCAAGGTCATACACACGCTGCTGAGCAGTGGCGTTGCCCTCTTTGCGGCCCACACCAACGCGGATAAGGCGCGGCCGGGCGTCAACGACAAGCTCGCGGAGCTGGTAGGAATCAACCCCGGCCGGCCCATCGTGCCGGAGCCCCAGGGCGTGGATAAGTGGGGCGTGCACGTGCCGGTTGCCGCGGCCGAGGAGGTAAAGCAGGCGCTTTTCGACGCCGGCGCGGGCCACATCGGTGCCTACTCCCACTGCTCCTTCGATATTGCGGGCACGGGCCAATTCCAGCCGGAAGAAGGAGCAGACCCGGCGGAGGGTGAAATTGGCGCCCTGCACCGCGGCGAGGAAATCCGCGTCGAGTTTGTCGCGCCGGCCGCGCTTCGCTCCGCCTTGCTGCAGGCTTTGCACGCCGCGCACCCTTATGAAGTACCGGCCTATGACATTACGGAAACCGCTGGCCACCAAGACCTGGATAAGGCGCTCGGCCTCGGACGCGTGGGAGAACTGCCACAGGAGATGACCCTGCGCGAGTTTACCCAGCAGGTGGCCAATGCCCTCCCCGAGACCGCCTGGGGTATCCGCGCCGCCGGGGATCCGGAACAAAAGGTGCGTACCGTAGCGGTTTCTTCCGGCTCGGGAGATTCCTTCCTCTCCGCGGCCGCGAAGCTAGGCGTAGACGTGTATGTCACGTCGGATCTGCGCCACCACCCGGTGGATGAGCACTTGCGCGCCGGCGGGCCGGCCGTCATCGATACCGCCCACTGGGCCAGCGAATTTCCGTGGACGGCCCAGGCGCGCGATATCGTAGAGAATGCTTTAGAACTGGATACGGAAATTATCAGCCTGCGCACCGACCCGTGGACTATCTCTGCGCACCCAAAGGAGTCATAAGTGAAACTATCGCAAGAACTACAGCCGGTACTGCTGGAGCTGGCCAACCTGGAACGCTCGCAGGGCCATGGCGCGAAGAAGGAAATCCCGGAACAAGCCGAGTATGACAAGGCTAAAGAAGAACACAAGCGCCTACTGGATGCATCCGGCTCCGCGCAGATGGCCGTCGATGACATGGAGACCGAAATCCTGCGCATCCAGGCCGATGAGCGCAAGCTGCGCCAGCGCGAGCGCGATGATAAGCGCCAGCTAGGCGCTGCCGTGGATCCAGAAACGCGCAAGGACCTCGAGCACGATCTCTACGCCGCCAAGTCCCGCATTGCAGACCTCATGAGCGAGCTGCAAGAGGCCCATAATGAGGTGCACGCACTGCGTTCTAACCTGGACGTACACGGTGCGCGCGTTTCTGATTCCGAGCGCAAGCTGGAAAAGCTGCGTCGCGCGGCCGAGGCGGCACAGGAGGCGGCCGCCAACCAGGAAGATCCGTCCGTGCGCATCGGCGAGCTGCGCCAACAGCTGCCTGCCGGGGTACTGAGCGAGTACGATACCCAGCGCGAGGAAAACGGCGTGGGCGCCGCCCAGTTCAAGGCCAACCGCGCTTGTGGCGGCTGCTTCATTGTCCTGCCGCCGGCGGAGCAAAACGCGGTGCGCAATGCCCCGGCCGATGAGTTGCCGCAGTGCGGCGATTGCGGCTCCTACCTGGTGCGTTTGGTCTAATGAAGGTCATTATCTACGCCGATGGCGGCTCCCGCGGTAACCCCGGAGTGGCCGGTTCCGGCACCGTTATTTATGACGGCAGCGGGCAGCGCATCCTGCGCGAAATCGTCTACGTAGTAGGTACCAAGTCCACCAATAACGTCGCTGAGTACAACGGCTTATTGCGCGGCCTGGAAGCCGCCACCGAGATGGGCGCTACCGAAGTGGAGTTCTACATGGACTCCAAGCTGGTGGTGGAGCAAATCAACGGCCGCTGGAAGATCAAGCACCCGGACATGCAGAAGCTGGCCCTGCACGCCCGTGGCTACATCAACGGCTTTTCTTCCTTCAGCTTGAACTGGGTGCCGCGCGCCAAGAATAAGGTGGCAGACGCCCTATCCAATGACGCCATGGACGCCGCGGCCGCCGGACATCCTGAAGGCATCGTTGTCGAGGAGGAAGATACTGCCGAACCGGCACAGGCTACGGAACGCGACACCACCGCGCCGCATCCCACCGATTGGCTTGGGGACCGCGGACCTACCACCCGCTTTATCCTGCTGCGCCACGGGCAGACGGACATGTCGGCCGCTAAGCAGTACTCCGGGCGCGCCAACCCGGGGCTTACGCAGCTCGGGCAAAAGCAGGCGCTGGCCGCCGCCCAAGCGCTTGCCGACGCCGATTTTGACGCCATTGTCTGCTCGCCCCTGCGCCGCTGCCAAGAGACAGCGGCGGCCGTGGCCAATGGCCGCGATATCGAGGTAGAGACCGTGGAAGGACTCATCGAGGTGGACTTCGGCGCATGGGAAGGCAAGACTGCGGCCGAGGCCCACCAGCGCGATCCGGAACTGCACGAGCAATGGCTGCATGACGCGAGCGTCGCCTGTCCGGGCGGCGAATCGCTGCAGGCAGTCAACCGCCGCGTGCGCACTACCCGCAAGGAGCTACAAGAGCGCTTTGCGGGCAAAACCGTGCTGGTAGTAAGCCACGTCAATCCGATTAAGTCCTTTATCCGCCAGGCGCTTGATGCTGGGCCGGCTACCTTTGGTCATCTCTTTTTAGACCTGGCTGCCATTTCCCAGGTGGAATTCTGGGAAGGCGGCTCTATGGTGCACGGATTTAACGATGTGGGCCACCTGGCAGGCCTGCGCTAGAATAAGGAACGCGAATGAGCCGGCCGGGTGATCGCGTCGCTTCATACGGGCAGCGAGCTGCTGCCGCGTGGGCGCCGAGGAAAGTCCGGACTCCATAGAGCACGGTGGTTGCTAACGGCAACCCGGGGAAACCCGCGGGCAAGTGCAACAGAAAGTAGACCGCCTTGTGCCTCCGCTTGAGCTTCGGCCCAAGTTGGAGCAACAAGGTAAGGGTGAAACGGTGCGTTAAGAGCGCACCAGCACCGTCAGTGATGGCGGTGGCTGGGTAAACCCCACCGGGAGCAAGGCATCACGGCCCCGCCACGTTGCGGGGCCCGATCAGGCGTTTTAAGGCTGCTCGCTCGAGCCTGAAGGTAGCTGCTGGAACCAACTGGCAACGGTTGGTCTAGATGGATGTTCACCGCACGGTGCTCCCTTGGGAGTGCCGCGATTAGACAGAATCCGGCTTATAGGCCGACTCATTCGCCCCAAGACGTTTATGGTGGTGGGCATGAAGCTCTACGCCGCCCCGCTTGATTTCCGCGCCATCGCCGCAGAATTTTCGGTAGCCATCGATTTTCCGGCCGCGGTCACCCACCAGGCCGCCCACGCGCAAGACCGGTATGCCGACTCGCGCCGCGACGCCCGCGATATTCCCTTCGTGACCCTCGATCCGGCCGGTTCCATGGACTTGGACCAGGCGGTTTATATTGAACGACGCGAGCGCGGATACCGCGTCTTTTATGCCATCGCAGATGTTGCCGCTTTTATCGAGCCCGGCAGCGAGCTGGAGCGCGAGTCCTTCCGCCGCGGCCAGACTATTTATCTTCCCGATGCACCAGCTCGCCTGCACCCACCCGAGCTTTCCGAGGACCGTGCCTCACTGCTGCCTGAAACCGATAAACCGGCCGTGCTGTGGACCTTTGATTTAGATGACGCCGGTGAGGTGGAGTCTTTCCACGTCGAGCGCGCGCTCATCTACTCCCAGGCCCGCCTAGACTATGAGGGCGCGCACGCGGACTTGGCGGCCGGTAGCCTGCACCCGTCTATTGCATTGCTGCCGGAGGTGGGACGATTGCGCCAAGAATCCTCCCTGCGCCGCGAGGCCATTTCCTTGCGCCTGCCCTCCCAGCGGGTGGTAGAAAATGCTGACGGCACCTTTGAGCTCATTATCGAGCCTCGCTATGAGGTCATGGACTATAACTCGGAGATCTCTCTGCTTGCCGGCATGTGCGCGGGACGCCTCATGCAGGAAGCGGGCGTGGGTTTTCTGCGTACTTTGCCCGCCGCCGAACCGGAGCACGAGCGCCAATTTCGCGCCGAGGCCCAAGCCCTGGGCTTTGCGCTTGGCGATGCCCCCATTCCCCAGTTTCTCCTCACCGTCGACGCCGATTCCCCACGCGGCATGGCAGTCATGCGCGAGGCCCAAAGCCTCCTGCGAGGCGCCGATTATGCGTGGCTTGGAGAACAGGAAGCGCAGGTGCATGCCGGGATAGGCGGCTACTACGCACACGTGACCGCGCCGCTGCGGCGCCTGTCCGATAGGTTTGCAACCGAGGTCTGCCTAGCCCTCTGCGGCGATTACGAGGTCCCCGGCTGGGTGGGGGAGCGCGCCACGGAGGTCATTGGCGCAATGCGTTCTACCTCGCAGCTTGCCTCCCAAGTGGATAAGGCCTGCCTCAACCTCACCGAGGCCACCGTGCTGCGCCCCTGGCTCGGCACTAATTTCCCGGCCACCGTCGTAAGCGGCGATGCGAAGCGGGACAAAGCTCGGATTTTTGTGCCGGAGCCACCAGTCTTCGCCCACTCTGTAGGCGCGCCAGAAACCGGCAGCGAAACCACAGTCTCGCTGGTGACAGCGGATACCGATTCGCGCGAGGTACTCTTTGCGTGGCCTGCTGACTAGCTGGTGAGGCTACTAGCTCTCGCCGCGTGCGGCCTCGCCCGGCTGTAATTCGACTACGAGCAGGCCATCGTCTGCCAGGTCGGCCGCAAAATTATGCGCGCTCTTCGCCGGGACGTAGGCAATGACTGCGTTCGATGTACCCGCGTGCGCCGAACGCCCCGCTACGGCACCGCGGACCGTGACTAGCTCGGCGAGTTTTTCTGCCGAGTCCAAGCCGTAGATATTGGCTAGGGAGGACTGTGACTGCAAAAGGATGGGGAAGAGCTCCGCGCCGCGATGCGAGCGCAGGAAGCGGGTGAACTTTTCTACCCGCTGGGTTTCTTCCTCATAAAAGGCCATCCATTCCGTAGCGGCGCTGATGCTCGGGTGTCCTTCCTCGCCGTAGACCTTGTGGACGGCCTTGAGCCAATCGAGGACGCGCTGTTGGGCGTCTGGAAGCAAGCGTAGCGAATCGGTGCCAAAGGAATGGCAGGCATCATCAATAAAGCGCTGCCGCTGGCGGATATCGGCGATAGCCTTTTCTTCCTGCGCGGAAAAATCTTCCGGCACCGCCACCGCGAAGGCAGCTATCTCGCGACCAACAAGGTGCGGTGCGTGGGTGACAGAACCGTCGGCGTAATCCATGATGCATACGCCGTCACCCGTGCTGCGCAGAGCCGCGCTATGGCGGGCACGCAAAGGCGGCCGCGCACCAAAGGTAGTAACGGCCTGGGTGCATACATCTGCCACCCGGGCCCTTAGCGGCGCATCCAGGTCCGCATCAGCCCCCATGAGTGCCAGCGCTACCGCGACGTCCGCGGCGGCATCCGCACCCAAACCAGCACCTTCCGGAATGTCGGAGGCGATGGTGATATCCGCACCGGCTGTCTCACGAGAGAGCAACTGGCGGTTAATCATCGTGTGGACAATGCCACCCACGCGGGCAGCCAGCCCTCCCTCCGGAGCCGGCGGAATGATTGGCTGGCCCTCTGCATCCGTGGTGGGTTGTTGCGCTGTTGCCAGCTCTGCGAGCGCTTGCAGGCTTATCGAATCATGGGCAGGCTCACCTTCTGCCGGGTGAAAATGTACCGCTACCACGCCATCGGTGCGCGAGCTTACTGCCGCAGCGGCACGTAGCTTGTCCACGCACATGGCAACAATGCCGCCGAAGTGGTCAATGTGTTCACCAATAAGGGACCACGTTGCCGGCGCGCTAGCGGTATGAGTTGGAGCGCTGCCCGTGAGATCAGTATGTGCTTGGGCGGCGCGCTCGGCTACAGGCTCTGCAGGTGTTGACCACAGTGGCATGGGTGCTAAAGCTCCTTTTCCAGGTTCTGGGACCAGTAGTCTTCGTTGCCACTCGCACGCGGCGGTGCGCTTAAAGCAACGAATGCCCGCCACCTTTTGGTGCGGCGGCGGCGGGGAATACGACATGGAATCGTATAAAAGAAATGTGCTGCCCCACATTCTAGCGGGCATCGCTTAGACGGCGTGGGTAGTGTGGACACAAACCATACCAGCGGCAGCGATCAGCCGGTGCCGCTGGCGCTACGACTGAGAGGATAGTTTTTATGAGCGATGCAGACCAGAAGTGGTTCTTCGATCCGGCCACCAAGGAAGTCAGCCAAGGCAAGACCTCTGGCTGGGAAAACCGAATGGGCCCGTATGACACCCGTGAAGAAGCAGAAAACGCTATCGAAATTGCCCACGCCCGCAACGATGCGGCAGATGCCGCAGACAAAGAAGATGACTGGAAGTAAATAACCTCCAGCCATCTTTTTCTACGCCGTGTTTCCCGGTAACTGCCTGGGAAGCGCGGCTACTTTAGTTTCTTACGCAGCGGCTTAAACGCCGCCTTGATGTCTTTGAAAGACTCGGCGTAATCATCCAGCGCCTTCAGCCCGATGGTACGCTCGCGTTGATAGAGCAGGCCATAGCCAAAGGTATTTTCGCCACGGCGGCGAGCGGAATCTGCCAGTTCGAGCAGCTTATCGCGCGAGGTCACGGAATCTTGGAAATCACCGAGCACCGACTGCATCTGCTTGCAGGCCTTATAGAGACGCTTGGTCTTAAGGTTGGTGGCAGAACCAGCTGCTTCTGCAGCATAACGCAGCTTCTTTGCAGCCTTACGCATATCGTGGAAATAGTCCTCGCGCTCGTGCAGGGACAGCTCCGGGTTATCCCAATTCTCTACGGCCTTCTTATGGCGCTTGACCAGCTTGTTATAGGCCTTTTCAAGGTGCTGCGCCATCACAGTGTCCATGTCCTTGGACTTCTTCTCTGGCTTCTTTTTGGCCTTCTCTGCAGCAGCCGCGTTATCCTCGCGGGACTCGGAAGAAGCAGCGCCTTCCTCCGTAGAGGACAGTTCTTCCGTCTGCTCCGCATCATCATTTACCGGAGCGGATTCCTGTTGCTTATCGGCCGTTGGCGGATCCGCGAGCAAGCGGTCGAGCGACTCTAGCAGCTCGAGGTAACGCTCGGAATCTAGGGCGGCGACAACGCGACGGTGCGCACGGCGGTAGGCGGTGCCCATATCCTGCGCAATGTGCTCGCGGGTGGAATCATCCAAGGTGTCAGAATCTTCGGACTCCAACAGCTTCTGCCAGCGCTCTTCAACAACCTCCGCATCGCGAGCAACGCCCAAAATGCCAGCGAGCTCCTTCAGATCGGCTTCAATTTTTTCGATTTCTGGTCCGACCACGATGCCATGGAAGGTCTGAAGGTGGCTGCGCAGCTCGCGGGTAGCTACACGCATCTGATGCACCGAGTCCCACTCATCGCGGCGAACACGTGGATCATAATCAACCAGCTTGTCGCGGTTAGCTTGCAGTGCGGTGATCACGGCGGCGGCAGGGGAATCCGGGTCCACGTCCGGCGATACCAGGGCCGGGGGAAGCGGGGCGTTGGCATAAGAATCACCCAAGGCCGATTTCAGCTTGGATGGGGAAGAAGATACGCGTGCACCGGCACCGATGAGAAGAGAGGTAGCACGGCGAATGAACTGCGTTCCTTCCTCGGTACCAGGTAGCTCACCTGCGAGCTCTACTTCCCATTCGCGCCACGACTGTTGCTCGCCGCCGGGAAGGAAGGAAAAGGCGGTGACATGGTCATCGCAAAACTCTGCCACTGGCTTATTATCGGCATCTGCCAAGACCATCTCGGTGCGCTTGTTGTCTACCTGAGCAATTGGGGTGAGCTCGTTGTGGCGGACAATGGAGCGAACCTGATGGAGCAGCTCGCTAGGAACTTCATAGCGGCCATCGACAGGCTCTCCCAATTCTGCGTGGATTTCGGTACGGCCAGCCTCGCTAGGGATCTTGATATGCCAGCCATCATCATTTCCTCCGGTGCGGCGGCGGAGGGTGACCTTAGCGTGGGTGAGGCGGAGGTCTTCAGTGTCGTAGTAGATGGCCGAAAGTGCGTGGTGGCGCGTGTCTGCGACGTGGTCAACTCCCTCAAGGCGGGTCAGTTCAGGGAGCTGAGTGGACTCGGCTACGGAGAATTTCGCTTCAACTTCGAGAAAAGACTGTGTAGACATTCACGTACCTTCTACTTTCTAGACCTAATCAATCTCATCGGTGATCTTACCTGTAATGACCTCGTTGCGGTGCCATACTCTGCCCCCGTTCGCTAGCAGGGAACGGGGGCCAAGAACCGTATCAAACAGGGGAAATTACCGTGTAATTTCTGGAACTGAACCGAGCCCTGAGGCGTCACCTCCCAAGTGAGATTTATCGGCAGCGGCAATGCCATCGTTGATGCCGTGCAGACTGTTCATTGATAGCGACATCTCTGTGAGATTGGGAAAGAGGCGGTTGCGGGTATCGATGGCGTGATCGGTGCGTGCTTGCAAAGCGGGAAGGGTTTGGGTGGCTACAGCCTCTGCATGGTGAGAGCAATACTGAGACTCACGCAGGTTTTCAGCAATTCCGTCCTCATTGGCTTGGGTGAGCAATTCACCGATGCGGGCGGCATAAGACAGGCGGAAGCTGCGGCGATATGCGGCAGTGGAATTAGTAGCGCGGGCGATTTCCGCGCCATCGCCGTTACGCATAAACCAGTCGCATTGGCGGTTGAGGGAGGCAAAGAGGTCGGCGCAATGGGCGGCGTCGGCAGGAGCACCGATGACACAGGCTAGGCCTTTGTCATGGATGAGGAGCGTGGTGCATCCATTGGCGTCAGAAATGGTGCTGAGCAGGGAAGCCTGGTGCTTGATATAGGGCGGGTGGATGTGCACGCGGTGGGAAATGAGATTGGGGAGCTCGGAAGTAAGCAGATCCTCGATGCGATACTTCTGTTGCAGGGACTGCGCCTTAGAAATCAGAACCTCGGCCTCGTCTTCAAAACTGGTGGACTCAGCCTTGCGTAAAAGTCCTAGGACCTTTGCACGAATTTTGCGTTGTTTATCGCTAAGCCCGTCTTCTCGCAAGGATTCGCCAAAGGCCAAAAGTTCAGTATCGCGCAGCCTAGGAAGCGTGCTGTCAAGGGGTGAATGCGCCACTTCGACCGGGAGGTAGTTGTGACGCGTTGGACTCCGAAGGATGTTAAGGA
>NZ_JASPJA010000015.1:0-44380 GCF_030232125.1 Corynebacterium sp. MSK071
TCCTTAACATCCTTCGGAGTCCAACGCGTCACAACTACCTCCCGGTCGAAGTGGCGCATTCACCCCTTGACAGCACGGAGTTCTCTTCTTCACTATCTTGTTCCTCTCGTCAGAAAGTGAGTGCGCGAAGGATTGTTGTGAAGCGTCAGGTAACCGTAGCAACGTTGATGGTCAGTAGCTCCGTTGTGCTGGGTAGCTGCGTTGCGGACATCGGTACGAGGAGCGCGTCAGAGGAAACCACGAATGTGGACGAAACTGGCGGCATTAGTTCGGCCGACGGTGCAGGGGAACCAACGGGGACCTGGGGGATGACGCGGACAGCAATCGGGGGGAATCGGCACGCACCGACGGTGAGAAAAATGTGAAAGGCGCCGGCCAATCGGGGGAGGCCGGCGCCACGGGGTCGGGGGAATCTTCCGGCGTCCTACCGCCACTGGGGGAATTCGACCCGACTCAGCCAGGGTTCCAAGTGTTCGATCCATGTGTAGAGATTTCGGAAGCCAAATTGCAAGAGCTTGGGCTGGAACGCTATGAGGACCCGGATATTGCGGAGTCTGGTCATAAGGGGTGTAGCTACAAAGCAATTTCTGAGGAGACAGTTCTTTCCATCAGTTCTACTTACGAACCATTTGATGATTCGAAAGTAAATCCAAATTTGGTGGTAGAAACTACAGATAGCGAATTGTCTGGAGTTGTAATTCAGCGGGGAGAAATTTTCCCGGAGCTCGCGTGCAGTGCGACGCTATCTACTGTGCGAGGAGTGGTTACGGTTTCAGCGAATAGCTTTGGAAACACCGAAAGTAGCGCTTGCGAAAAAGCTGGAAAAGTGACGAAAGATTTAATTTAACTGAAATTCGGGGGAATAAATGAAAATTAATGTTGCTAATGTAAGCAGAAATATAAATCAAATTGAGCGGTTGAATCAAGGCATTGCTGGCAACACTATTGCTGCTGAAAGCCCTCTAACCGGCAGCTTTTCTTCGGTGACTGGAATCGATCATGTTGGTGCAATTCATGACCGAGTTTTGAGTTCGGATCCTGGATCTGCTCGGAATTCCATTTCCAGCTTTGTTAAACAGCTTGATTGGCTTTCTGATTCTTTGGGGAGGGAAGCACGTGGCTTTCAGGCGCAGGAGGACGCGAATAGCAGGGGAATGGAGATTGCGGATGCGGGTGGGGACATAGGCATTGAGTCTATGCCGATTATGAACCAGCCGGAGCCAGGGTACAGTCCCTTCGGGTTTTCTATGCCGGTGGTGAATGTGGGTACAGACATCGTGAAGCTTGCGACGGACCTGATGTCGACACAGATTTGGAATGTGTCGGAGGCAAATGCGCGGTGGAGCTCATTGGCGTCGGAAGTCGACGATATTGTCAGCGGGTTAGAAGAAGCAGCCGGGTCTTTGGAAAGCGAGAATGATAGCGAGGCTACGTCGAGGGCTGCGGCGAAGATTCGGGAGGTGGCGGCGTCGGGAAGCCATTTTGTGGCAAATGCAAAGGTCATGGGGGAGAAGCTAACCGGATTCCATGCCAAGCTCATGGGGATGCAGCCGGCGGCGATGGCTATGGCTATGGAAGTGATGGCAATCCCAGAACCGGTGGAGCGTGAAATTGCGGAAAAGGCCGCATTGGCCATGCTGCAACCAGACCTGCAGCGGTTCGCCATAGAGGCCATGCCTTACCAGCATGCATTGATGGAGCAATCGCCGGCGTCGGGAGGCGGAGGCGTCGATGCGGGACTCGTCGGAGTAGAAGGTGATGGTCAGCGCTACACTACCGAAGCAGTGGTGTGGCCGAAAAAGATTGCGGAGGCGATTGCGCGAGGCGATTTGGGCCCCGGAAACTTTGACGTTGTCAATGGAAACGTGAACGGGTTGGATGCTGTGGGGATGAGCCCGCAGGAAATCAGCGATTTTCACCAGCAGATGCATACTAGTGGCAGAAATGCGCTGGAAGGGCTGGGGCTGGGAGAACAAGTAACCATTGGGGGTAACGAAGTTTCCACCCAAGGGGCATCGATGCCGGGGGCTGTCGCAGCGAATGGGGTGATGGGGCAGGTTCCTAGTGGCACAGCACATCCCGTTGGTGCTGGAGTGAGTACGGGGGCGCTCAACGGTAGCGGCCCGGTTGCGCCACCAGCTAATGCGCATTCCGCGAGCGGGAGTATGGCACCGATGATGGTATCCGGAAGGCCTGCAGATGCCGGTCGCGGTGCTCTTGGTAAGCAACAGCCACTGCGTGGTGGGTTCGGAGCCGGCCCGGGAATCTTAAGCAGTAGCGCCGATATAAGGCATGCCGGAAGAGGTGCGCAACTGGGCCAAAGCCTTGGACGCGGAACTGGCGCGGCAATTCCCTACGCTGGAGTTGGTTCGCGCGCAGGTCTTGGCGCCAGTACAGGAACCGTAGGAGGACCCGGTATGCGTGCCGGTGCGGGCGGCAGCCTTGGTATTGGAACCGGAAGCGGCGAAAACAGCGCGGCAACGCGCGGGGGCAATGCCGGTCGTTCTACTGGCGGGGCGCGGGCTTATGGCCCGATGATGGGGATGCGCGGTAAGGATAGTGAGAAAAAGCGCGTAAAGTCCGTGACTACGCAGGTCGAAAGGGACCCCAATAAACGCGACCTATTAGGCGAGCCGCCCGCTGTAGTGCCCGGCGTAATCGGGGACTGGGTGCGGGAAGTAAACGTGGAAAAATAACATGAAAAAGGGCCGAGGAAACCCTCGGCCCTTCCGTCTTTTTACTGCTGCGGCAGCTCGGTGGCGGTACCATTCAGGTGCGGCTGTGCTGGCTCCTCAGGGACACCGGACTCAACTACAGGCTGCTGCTCTTGAACAACGGACTCAGGTGCGGAAGAGCTGGTGTCAGCGTCCTTTTGCATTGGGGCCTCACCAGTGAAGGTAGAAGCATTTTCTACCTTGGAATCAGAGTCCTGCTGGTTGGGTGGGTGGCAAGCAGCGAGGGAGAGGCCGGCGGTGAAGACGAGACCAGCGGCAGCGTAACGGGAGAACTTCTTCATGGGGATATGCTCTTTCTCCAAAGTGGTAATTGGCTTAAAGTTTAGGACTCGCGCGGAGTAGCGGCCTTAGCAGAATCATACGGCGCAGCGGATTCGATGGTGACGGAAATGGTCTTGCCATTCGGAGCGGTGTACTCGCGGGTCTCACCTTCCTGCGCGCCGAGGATGGCAGCGCCCAGTGGCGACTGCTCCGAATAGGTTTCCAAATCCTTGTTGTCAGAAGCAGCGGCGCGGGTACCGATGAGGAAGGTCTCCTTATCGTCCTTGTTGCCGTTGTAGTAAACGTGAACTACGGAACCAGTGTGGGCTACACCCTCCTGAACAGCACCGCGCTCGGTGGTGGCATTCGCGAGGACCTCAGAGATCTGCTTGATGCGGGCCTCTTCCTGGTCCTGCATTTCACGAGCAGCATCGTAACCGGCGTTCTCCTTGAGGTCGCCTTCCTCACGGCGCTCGTTGATCTCAGCCGCGACTACTGGGCGATGATCGATAAGCTCCTGCAGCTCGGCCTCGAGCTTCGCCTTGGTTTCTGGGGTGATGTACTGCTTTTGCTGCTCAGCCATTCTGCAACCTTCCGTAGATAGGAATTGTGGTCAAAGCCCCTAGTTGTCCCTGGGGCCATAAGTAAAAGTGGAACTAGGCAAATGCCCAGTTCTAGGCGCTACAAATCCTAGCACACGCGGCTAGCGGCTTTCCGCGTAGTCAGGGTTATCCATATCCAAGTATTCGGGGATATTGCCAGAGCAACCATAAGCGCCGCCAGCGACGGCGCGGGCGTTGGTCGGGACGTCAACAGCGATACGCTGGGTTTCATTTCCGCCAGCGGGAACAGGAAACTCGCGTCGGCCTACTTCGGACTTGGAATAATCAAAGGCTTGGACAATGCAATAAGCCTCTTCATCGGTGTGGTTACGGGTGACGTCGACCCAGACGCGGGTGGTGTCATCGCTCAAAACCTCTTGGGTCACGATGGAAACCTGCGCGTTCACGCGCTCCTTTTGTTGAAAGTACCGGAAGCCAAAGAAGATGAGCGCGATAAAAATGGCGATAAAGATCAGCACCAGCGCCTTATTAGTCCAGCTACCTGAGTTCTTTTCAGAAGGCCCCCGAGAGCCATAGCGGGCGGCTGAGCGAGATTTTCCGGCGGAAGTCATGCTTCCCACTCTAGCCGAGGACCACTGTTTTCCAATTATCTACTAGGATAATCATCTGTTCAAAGAACCTAGATTTATAAGGGGATGGATTTTCAGTGAGCGATTTTCGCCTACTAGCTATCCACGCGCACCCGGACGATGAGTCTTCCAAGGGGGCTGCAACCACCGCGCGCTATGCCGCAGAAGGCAACGAGGTTTTGGTGCTGACCTGTACCGGCGGCGAGCGCGGCGATGTGATTAACCCCGCCATGGACCGCCCTGGGATCAAGGAACATATGGGCGAGGTTCGTCGGGAAGAAATGGCTAAAGCTGCGCGTGCGCTAGGCGTGCACCATCGCTGGCTGGGCTACGTCGACTCCGGTTTGCCGGATCCGGTTGAAGGCAAGTCTATGGAAGAGCTGCTACCGGAGGGCTGCTTTGCGTTGCAGGGAGACGACACCGTTGCGCAGGAATTTGTCCAGGTGATCCGCGAGTTTCGCCCACACGTCATCATCACCTATGACGAAAATGGCGGGTATCCGCACCCAGATCATTTGATGGTGCATCGGGCCTCGATGATTGCGTGGGAAAAGGCCGGCGATGCCGAGTATCACCCAGAGTTGGGTGAGGCGTGGACGCCGCTAAAGCTGTACTACTCGCATGGCTTCGTCTATCAGCGCATGAAGATATTCCATGATTTGCTCTTGGAGGAGGGCAAAACTAGCCCCTATGGGCCGATGCTGGCGCGCTGGGACACCGCGTTTGGAGATATCATGGCGCGTGTAACGACCCAGGTGGAATGCGCAGACTATTTCAGCAATCGCGAGGAGGCTCTGCGTGCGCATGCCACGCAGATTGATCCGGCTGGTGCTTTCTTGGCGACGTCGGTGGAGGTACAGCAACGCCTGTGGCCCACCGAGGAGTTTGAGCTGGCGAAAACCCGCGTTTCTACCTCCTTGCCAGAAAACAACCTTTTTGCAGGCATCGAAGAAAAAGAGGAGGCTTAAGACATGAGCGTGTATGGCTCTTTCGTTCTAGCCGCAAATGATGCATTTGTACTTGCTCAAGGCACCCAGGGCGCCGAAGGCGGTCCAATGGGTCCTGAATTTGGCAAAGCTTCGCCCATCGGCTTGCTGATCTTGGCCCTAATGGGAGTTGCAGTGTTAATCGCGGGATGGAATTTTCACCGCCGTTACTCACGCTTCCGCCGCCGCATGATGTTTGCGGAAGACCACGGTATCGATCCATTTGATGAGGAAGCCGTGGATGAGGCGATGAAAGAAGCTGGCATTTACGATAACCGCAAAAAGTCCATTTTCTAGGCGGATAGACTAATGAGCGTGAGTTCTCTCAAACAGCTGGCTTACCCGGCTTATGAAGCGCGTCTGGCGCGCCTTATTAAAGGCAAGCCGCAGCCCAAACACATTGCCATCATGGCCGATGGCAATCGCCGGTGGGCGCGCGAGGCTGGTTTTACCGATATCAGCCACGGTCACCGCCAAGGCGCGAAGAAAATTGGAGAGATGATCTCATGGTGCAGCGATACCGATATCGAAGTAGTCACCATCTATTTGCTGTCCACGGAGAATCTAAAGCGCAGCGAACAAGAAGTAGAGCTGCTATTTGACATCATCTCGGATGTGGTTATGCACCTATCCCACAGCGATGTCGGTTGCCAAGTCCGCCTTGTCGGCCACCTTGATCTGCTCCCGGATGATATTCGCCAGCGCATGGTGGCGGCGGCAGCGGAAACTAAGGACAATACCGGAGTCATCGTCAATGTGGCAGTGGGATATGGCGGACGCCAAGAAATCGTAGACGCAGTGCAGAACTTGGTGCGCGCGGAAGCCGAGAAAGGAACCTCTGCTGCGGAGATGGCGGATCGCGTCACCGCAGAATCTATTGGTGAGCACCTGTACACTAAGGGGCTTCCGGACCCAGACCTGGTTATCCGTACCTCTGGTGAACAACGACTTTCGGGCTTTCTCCTATGGCAGGCCGCGTACTCGGAGATCTGGTTTACAGATACCTACTGGCCGGCATTCCGCAAGGTGGATTTTCTCCGTGCCCTGCGGGACTATTCCCAACGTTCGCGCCGCTTTGGTAAATAAGCGCTAGAGCTTGCGCATCCGCACTTGTTCCACCAAGTGATGCGAGCCCTTTTTGAGTACGAGGGAGGCTCGTATGCGGGTGGGCAGGATATTTTCTACGAGGTTGGGCAGGTTGATGGACTGCCAAATTTCACGGGCTTGGGCGCGCGCTTCCTCATCGTCCATATCTGCAAAGGCAGAGAAGTGGGCATTAGGTTCGCGGAAAGCGGTGTGGCGCAGGGTGAGGAAGCGATTAATATACCACTGCTCGATATCATCGGTGCGGGCATCAACGTAGACTGAAAAGTCAAAGAGATCCGCCACGGTGAGCGTAGGGCTTGTTTGCAACACATTGAGACCCTCTAGGATCAGGATGTCAGGTTGATGGACTTCCTGGTATTTTCCGTCCACGATGTCATAGCTGATATGCGAATACAGTGGAGCCTTGACCAGTGGCTTTCCTGATTTTACGTCGGTGACAAAGCGGAGCAATGCGCGCCGGTCATAGGATTCCGGAAATCCCTTGCGCTGCATGAGACCGCGTTCTTTTAAGGTCTTGGTGGGGAAGAGGAAGCCGTCGGTAGTAACGAGCGCGACCTCGGGGTGAGAATCCCAACGCTGCAGAAGCACCTGTAGAAGACGGGCAGTGGTGGATTTTCCTACCGCCACCGAACCTGCCACGCCGATGACAAACGGAACGTGCGTTGGAGGATTTCCTAAGAAGGATTCAGTAGCTGAGGTGAGCTGCTGGCGCGCTGTGACCTGCATGTGGATAAGGCGGGAGAGAGGGAGGTAGACATCAGCCACCTCATCTAGGTCAATGCGGTCTCCTAGGCCGCGAAGTTTTTCAACCTCGGTCTCCGTGAGCACCTGGGGCATGGATTTACGCAAACCACGCCAGGTCTCGCGGTCAAAATCTAGGTAGGGACTCGAATCCAATGTGCGCGCCATGGCTCTATTGTCGCACTTGCCTAATCCATGGGTAAAAGTATGCCCCCTTCGGGTGCTGGGCACGATAAGATATGCAGCAGCCCATACCGCTTGATATTGAGAAGGGGACCACACTTTATGGCTTCTTTTACCTCTGACCTCCGCGACCTTGACCCGGACGTATTCGGCGCTATCCAGGGAGAGATTTCCCGCCAGCGCGAAACTCTGGAAATGATCGCTTCTGAGAACTTTGTGCCTCGCGCCGTGCTCCAGGCGCAGGGCTCCGTGCTCACCAATAAGTACGCTGAAGGCTACCCAGGCCGCCGCTACTACGGAGGCTGCGAGCATGTCGACGTCGTGGAGGACCTGGCTCGTAACCGCGCGAAGGAGCTTTTTGGCGCGGAATTCGCCAATGTTCAGCCACACTCCGGTGCGCAGGCGAACGCTGCGGTGCTGTCCACCATTGCTGAGCCAGGAGACAAGATTTTGGGCTTGTCCCTCGCTCACGGCGGTCACCTGACTCACGGCATGAAGTTGAACTTCTCCGGCAAGCTTTATGATGTTGCCGCCTACGAGGTGGACCCAGAGACCATGCGCGTGGACATGGATAAGCTGCGGGAGCAAGCGCTGAAAGAGAAGCCAAAGGTTATTATTGGTGGCTGGTCTGCTTACCCGCGCACCATGGATTTTGCGGCCTTCCGTGAAATTGCTGATGAGGTCGGCGCTTACCTATGGGTAGATATGGCTCACTTCGCTGGCCTCGTGGCCGCCGGCCTGCACCCGAGCCCGGTGCCGCACGCTGATATCGTGTCCACCACCGTGCACAAAACCCTGGGTGGCCCACGCTCCGGCATGATTTTGGCCAAGCAGGAGTATGCCAAGAAGATCAATTCCAACGTCTTCCCAGGGCAGCAGGGCGGACCGCTGATGCACGTAGTCGCTGCGAAGGCCATTGCCATGAAGATTGCCGCGACCGAGGAGTTTAAGGAGCGCCAAGAGCGCACCTTGGAGGGTGCTCGCATTCTGGCGGAGCGCCTTACCGCGGAGGATGCTAAGGCGGCTGGCGTGGACGTGCTCACCGGCGGCACCGACGTGCACTTGGTCTTGGCTGACCTGCGAAATTCCGAGTTGGATGGCCAGCAGGCAGAGGATCTGCTGCATGAAGTAGGCATCACTGTTAACCGCAATGCCGTCCCGAATGACCCTCGTCCGCCGATGGTCACGTCTGGCCTGCGCATTGGTACCTCTGCGCTGGCAACCCGCGGTTTGGATGCTGAGGCCTTTACCGAGGTCGCAGATATCATCGGCACCGCCTTGGTACAGGGCAAGAACGCCGATGTGGAGGCCCTCCGCGCACGCGTGGACAAGATTGCCCAGCACTACCCGCTGTATGAGGGCCTCGAGGACTGGAAGCTGGTCTAGTCTTTTACCTCATGTCCACGGGCCTGCGCCATGGTGGCGCGGGCCTGCTGGAGCCATTCTGGTTGCTCTTGGAGGAGCTGATTGATTTCCGCTGTGGTTAGCGGCTTATCCATATCGTTTTTCTTGAGCGCGGTAACAGAGATGCCTAGCTTATGAGCGACTTCCGGGCGGGGGTGAGGACCCTCGCGACGCAAGGTTTGCAGCCACTCGGGCGGGTTATGCTGCAATTCGCGCAGCTCTTCGTGGCTAATGGCACTATTTTGAAACTCGTCCGGCGCAGCGGGCAGGTAGATGCCAAGCTTCTTCGCTGCGGTCTGGGCACGCATGGCGGTGCCGGATGGTTGCTTATGTTCTTCAGTCACGTAATTACCGTAGCACTTTCAGTAGACTGTCCTCTATGCTGCGCTTAGCTTTTGCCACCGGTACGGAGCCTGGAAAGTGGTTCCGCCGATTCGAAGAAAATACTGCTCATGGTGGTTTATACACCGTTGATGCAGACGATGCGCTAGCTCCGCTGCTAGGTGGAGAGGTGGATGTGGCCCTCGCGCGTCTGCCGGATGCCCGCGTGGATGACTCCTTTCATGTGGTGCGCCTTTATAAAGAGGCTCCAGGAATTGCGGTTCCGAAGGACTCGGTCTATGCCGAAGTAGGCGAGGAACTCACGCTTGCCGACGTCGCAGATGAACACCTCAACTACCGCCTCGCCGATTCCGGGCTCGTTGATGTCCCCGCGGTCCGCGATGCCCTCCAAGTGGTGGCAGCCAATGTGGGAATCGCGATTGCACCGCGCCCCCTGCTCAAGGTGCTCAGCAAGAAACAGGTGGTGCCACTCGGGCTAAAGGATGAGTCCGTGCCGGTGACGGAGATTGCCCTGGTATGGCGCAAGGAGGATGACGGAGAGGCAATTCAGGACTTCGTGGGCGTCGCCAAGGGCCGCACCGCACGGTCCTCACGGCAGGAGAAACCGAAGCGAAGCGCCAGGGAAAAGGCGAGGGCTAAGCAAGCGCGAAGAAACGTTAACAATTCGTTACAAAATAAAAAGAAGGCTTTTAAGCAGCGCAAACGGAGGTAGTACTTTAGTATTTGCTGTCTGCTTCCTGTCCGTGTGGGTGGCGCCCGCTGGGTGGTGTCATTACGGTGGGTTTCGTTCGTCATGAAGGGCGATTTAATAAAAATTAGAATTAACTTACTTTCTTGATGAAAGGATGATGCAGAAATGCAGAAGATGACTCGTCGTATCGTAGGTGGCTTTGCTGCCGCAACCCTGTCCGTTGCTCTCGTAGCTTGCTCCGATGCTGAGGATGCAGCTAACGACGCTAAGGACACCGCCGGTTCCGTAGCAGCTGATGCTTCCGACGCTGCTGGCTCCGCCGTTGATGAAGCTACCTCCGAAAAGGATAAGGACGCGGAATCCTCCGAGTCTGAGGATGCGGATGGTTCCGAGTCTGAGGATGCTGATTCCAAGGACGGCGACACCAAGACCGTCTCCACCGCCAATGGCGACCAGGAGGTTCCGGCAGCTCTGGCGTCTGCCATCGAGGAGAAGAAGGCTGAGTGGGGCGACGTACAGAGCGTAGAGTCCTCCGATAAGGGTTCTTTGGCAACCTTCGATGGCGGCAACCTGCTGGCTATGGCTAAGGATGACGATGAGGCTCAGCCAATCGTCGGCAAGATCGCTGAAACCTGGAAGGAGCAGGGCGGTCTGGACGCAGAGGTAGGCCTGCCTAAGGCTGCCGAGGAGAAGGCTACTGAGGGCAAGGGCTGGACCCAGCAGTTCGACAATGGCGTTATCTCCTGGCTCCAGGATGAGAGCGGCAAGTTCACCTCTTCCGTAGAGAAGTAAAAAGCTCTTTTTGAGGTAATCCCTTCGCAGCATCTGCTGCGGAGGGATTTTTCGTTTTCTTAAAGTTCATCTTGCACCCATGTAATTTCAACCTTCGGTGCCTACGTTGGGTGGCAACCCCGGATTTTGGGGCTATACGGAAGAAGTTTGATCTACCGCATTTCAAGGGAGAACCCTGCCACCATGACTCGTCCCTCTGTACTTTCTACTCCGCTTGCCACAACCGATAACACCGTCGCTACCAAGACTTATGTAGTGGATACCTCGGTCTTGCTTTCTGACCCTTGGGCTCTGCGCAAATTCGCAGAGCACGATGTGGTCCTTCCCGTTGTGGTTATTTCTGAACTGGAAGGAAAACGTCATCACCCAGAGCTTGGCTGGTTCGCCCGCCAAGCTCTTCGCTTTTTGGAGGAACTGCGCGCTACCTATGAGGCGCTAGACCAGCCTGTCCCCGTGAACGTAGATGGCGGCACCCTGCGCGTGGAATTGAACCATCAAGACCAATCCTTGTTGCCCTCTGCCTTCCGTGGCCCAGAGGGGGACCACCGTATCTTGGCCTGCGCCCTCAACCTTGCACACGAAGGTAAAAATACCGTGCTAGTCACCAAGGACGTGCCACTGCGCGTGAAAGCCGGCGCAGTGGGTGTACAGGCGGATGAGTACCACGCCCAGGATGTGGTTCTGACCGGCTATACCGGAATGGCAACCGTGCAAACCAGCTCGGATGTCATCGACGCCCTCTACCGTGATGGGGAAGTCATGCTAGACGGCATTCACACTGAAAAGGGCACTGCCGTGGAGGAGCTACCAGTCCATTGCGGACTTACCCTAGTAGCGGGAGCGCAGTCCGCGCTGGGGCGCATCACCGCGGAAGGTGTGGTGGAGCTCGTGCGCGGCGATAGCAATGCCTTCGGCCTGCAAGGACGCTCCGCGGAGCAGCGCATAGCTTTGGACTTGCTGATGGATCCAAATATCGGAATCGTCTCCATTGGCGGACGCGCCGGCACTGGTAAATCGGCACTCGCCCTGTGCGCCGGATTGGAAGCTGTACTCGAGCGCGGCGAACACCGCCGTATCGTAGTCTTCCGCCCGATGTATGCGGTAGGTGGGCAGTCGTTGGGATACCTTCCGGGCACCGAATCGGACAAGATGAACCCATGGGCGCAGGCAGTCTATGACACCTTGGAAGGCTTGGTGTCTGAAAACGTCATGGAAGAAATCCATGAGCGCGGCCTGATTGAGGTCTTGCCCTTGACGCATATTCGCGGCCGCTCCCTGCATGATGCCTTCGTTATTGTGGACGAGGCACAGTCCTTGGAGCGCAATGTTTTGCTCACCGTGCTTTCTCGGCTAGGCAAGGGCTCACGGGTGGTGCTCACCCATGACGTAGCGCAGCGCGACAACCTGCGCGTGGGCCGCCACGATGGCGTCCAGGCAGTGATTGAAAAGCTCAAGGGGCACGAGCTATTTGCGCATATTACGCTCCAGCGCTCTGAGCGTTCCGCCATTGCGGAGCTCGTCACCGACCTGCTGGAAGGTGGCGATTAGGCCAGACATGTTCGCGTATGGCGATCGTGATGTGTACAGCGTGGCGAAGCTGGGCATTGCCCAGTAATAATGTTGCATATGAGCGATAACGCCAAGCAGACGTCTTCGGACGAAAAGAAGAAAGATTTCCGCATCCGCCCCTTTACCGCGGCGGACTATCCCCAGATGCGAGAGATCTATGAACAGGGACTCAATACTGGGCACGCCACCTACGAGACCCGTTCCCTGACCTTTGAAGAATTCAAAGCCGGCAAAATCATGCCCTCGGTGCATGTGGCTGTTGAAGCCGATGATGATTCGAAGGTCTTGGGATGGGTGTCTGCGGCGCCGGTATCTACCCGCACCGTCTTCCACGGAGTAGTGGAGGATTCTATTTACTTGGGCTCCGAGGCGCAGGGCCGCGGCATCGGCGGCGCGCTTTTGGATCGCTTGATTGAGGTATGTAAGGACCTGCACAAGTGGGCTATCCACTCGTGGATCTTCCCTGAAAACGCCGGTTCTGCGGGGCTGCATAAGTCCCGTGGATTCGTGAAGGTGGGCACTTACTCTCACATGGCGAAGATGACCTACGGCGAGCTTGCGGGCCAGTGGCGAGATACCGATGTGTACGAGCTGCTTTTGCCCAAGCCGGAGGAAAAGAAGCGTTAGCTTTTCCCAGCGCACAGGAATAAAGTTAAGAGAGTATTCGTACGCTATCTCTCTAAGGCTTTTAAATGTCTGTGCGTACTCGTGCCCTTGCTTTGTCCACCGTTGCGGCTATGACGGCAGGGGCGCTTTCTGTTCCTACAGCGGGAGCCGTGTCCTATCCCTCCGCAGGCTCGGTGCCTGTTGCCCAGTTGGACATCGGTTGATGGTGGTGTGGCCTATGTGTTTGCCACTCCTGAGCTACAGTCCCATATCGAGACGGTGACCCGCCAGTTGCATGAGTTGCGCGCCAAGGCCTGGGATGCCAATCTTCCGTTTGCTGGTGCTAGGCTTCGCGACGTCGCACCGGACCGCACCGCATATATCAACGGCATATCCTGGAGCAGGGGATTGAAACACTCCGCGATGCAGCGCGCTGCGGAGGAAAACTACGATTTTGATCATCGCCGTGGAGACAGGGAGGAGCCGTGGACGGTAAAGTCCGGCGCCTTTTTCGCAGAAAACCTCACCACTTCACCGATGGAACGCGCCATTGCTAACTGGTCTACTGATGGCGGTTCTGGCAGCGAGTGGAATCAGCTCATTCGCTCTAACGGTTCCTATTCTGACGGTGCGGGGTATATTTACAGCTTGCTTAACCCAGCCAACCACTATTTTGCCCAGGCACAGGTTGGCAGCACGACGGCCGGCCATTATTCCGAGCACGCGGTGTCGGGCGCCCCAGAGCGCCTCGAAGGACGGCACGCATTTCCCATTGTGGTACCGGAAGCCGCTCTGGCAAGCGCGGCTATACGTTTTAGCGGCGGTACCCATGTGGGCGATTCCGGCAGCATTGGCGTAAGCATTGCGGGATGGGACGGTGCCCGGTTAGGGGTGCCGGGGTCATCGCTAACCTCGTCCGATCCGGAGGTTCTTGCGGTGCATTCTGACGGCACATATGAGGCTTTGCAGGAAGGCACGGCCGAGGTGCGTATTACTCCATACCTGCTGCGCAACGGGGAAACTCGCCCGGCTGGAGAAGCACTGAACCAGACGGTAGCGGTCACCAAAAAGCCAGCGATAAGCGGCAGTGGTGGAGGATCGAGCGCCGGCGCGGCTATCGGCATCATTGCCGCCATCGTTGCCATTTTGGGAATTGGGTCCCAAGTTCTGCGGCAGATGGGTTTCTGGCAATAAAAAACACCCCGCCGAGAGCGGGGCGTGTGGGGCGCTACACCGTAGGAACGTCCCAGGGGCCGAACCAGCGCTGCGCCGATGAGCGCATGTTATCGCTCAAGCGGCTAAAGCGCGGGATCGGGATACCGTGTGCGCGGGCTAAGGAAACTAGATAGTCCCTAGTGCGCCATACCTCGATGGGGTTGGCATGAACATCCAATGCCGCCTGCAGGCCGCCAGGAGCATAGCCGAGGGCGGATTCAATGGGGGCGTCGGCAAGCGGGAGTGCATCGCGCAAGGCATGCAGTTCTTGGCTTGTAGCCTCAGTTTCTGCAGGTGTGAGCGACATTAGTCAATGGTTTCCTTCAGTCGCTCCTCGCGCAGAGGCAGGAGGAGAAGGAGCGCGACGATGACCAACGGAACCATCAGAGCGATAACCGGGGTCAGGCCGTCATTATAGGAATTGAGGATTGCTTCCTCGATTGGCTTGGGGAAGGACGCGACCAAATCTGGGGTGAGGCTATTGGCACCGCCGTCGGCATTGCCAAACTTTTCTGCATAGGCGGCGCCCTCAGGGCCCATCTTTTGGAAGGCTTCTGGCATGCGGGTGGCCATCTCATCCTTCATATTGTGGATGAACATGGAGCCAACCAGGGAAGCACCCAGTGCGGAACCGATCTGGCGGAAGAAGTTATTCGCCGCGGTAGCTGTACCCACCTGGGACAGTGGGAAGGAATTCTGGACGATGAGCACGAGTACCTGGATAACCATGCCCAGGCCGATGCCGAAGACCAAGAACTCGCAGCCCAGCTGCTTCAGGGAAGTCTCTACGGTCAGGTGAGACATCCAGAACAATGCACCAGCGGTAATGGCTAGGCCGATGATGGGGTAGACCTTGTAGTGGCCAGTGCGGGCGATGATGAAGCCCACACCAGTGGAGGTGCCGATAAGGCCCACCATCATCGGAATCATCATCAGACCCGCCTTGGTCGGGGTCAGGGTGTGCACCATCTGCAAGTAAGTAGGCATGTAGCCCAGAACACCGAACATTGCCAGGCCCAGTACCACGCCGGACAGGGTAGTAAGGGCCATGTTGCGGTTTTTGAATAGGCGAACTGGAATGAGCGGTTCCTTGGCGCGCAGCTCCACCAGGATGGTGATGATGGCGCCAACGATGGTGATGGCACCCAAGGTGAGGATCATGGACGAGCCCCACTCGTACTCGGTGCCGCCCCAGGTGGTCATGAGAATAAGGGAAGCGGTGGTGATGGCGATGAAGGTGGCGCCGAGCCAGTCGAAGCGCTTCATGTCGGCCTCACCGACGCGCAGGTGCAGCACCAAGGTGCAGACGATGATGGCGAGGATGCCAAGCGGGATGTTCATCCACATGCCCCAGCGCCAACCAGGGCCATCGGTGAACCAGCCGCCGAGGACGGGGCCGAGGACGGAAGACAGGCCAAAGACGCCGCCCATGATGCCCATGAACTTGCCGCGCTCACGGGAGGAGGTGACCTCGGCGATGATGGATTGGGAAGAGATCATCATGAATCCAGCGCCAAAGCCTTGCACGGCGCGGGCGATAATCAGCAGCGTCATGGAGTCAGCAAAGCCACCGAGGGTGGAACCCACGACGAAGGTGGCGATACCCCCAATGTAGAGCCACTTGCGGCCCAACATGTCACCCAGCTTGCCGGAGATAGGCATGGCGATGGTCATGGTGACAAGGAAGGCGGAGATGACCCAGCTCATGTGGTCGACGCCGCCGAGCTCACCAACGATGGTTGGAAGAGCAGAAGAGAAGATCATTTGGCCCAAGGAGCTCATCAGCATGGTGAGCATTAGGGCCGAGAAAATAAGCCCGAGGTTATCGGCGCGGGACTGGCCCTGCGAGGGGGCCTTAGCAGCCGTATCTACCATCGCATTCCTTTCATAAAGTCTGTTATTAGCGTGAGGGAAGTATCGAGACGCGCGCTGAGGTCTAGGCTGCAATCTGCATCCGGGGATGCCATCGCCAACCAAAGTGCCTCACGGACGAGGCCGGCGATGAGCATCGCCTCGGTGCTAGAAGAGCAGCTGTCAAGGACGCGAAGCTCCGGTTCTTTGTTAAGGCGCTCTTCAATGAGATCGATGAGCTCAATGGATTTTGCTCGCTTCCGGCTTATTGCCGCCGCAGCTGCATCTGGATCATTGGAGATGCGTTTGCGGCGATCCCGGATAGTCGGGTTGATGTGGTGGCCTTCCATGTGCTGTCTGACCAACTGGAGGACGAGGTCTACCATGCTGGTCGTTGGCTCATTAAGGAAGAGTTCCCGCATCTCTTCCGTAAACTCGGTGCTTGGAGCGCCCAAAACGGCGGATTCCTTGGAATCGAAGTAATTAAAGAAGGTGCGCCGAGAAATACCGGCTACTTCGCAGATCCGCTCAATGGTGACTGCGCTAAAGGACTGTTCATCCACCAGTTTTGTGGCGGCATCCTCTATGCGCAGGCGCGTCTCGAGACGTTTCTGCTCGCGTAGTGATAGTTCTTCTTGCACGTCATGCAACGTTACACTCGGTGCAAACTTGCACCAAGTGCAAAAAGGGTGATTTTAGAGGTGCATCCTTCTTTATGTGAGATGTGCCATTGCTCTTGCCGACGTCCCCCTTACCCCAGGCATGCGAAACCCCGCCCGGGTCCTGCCCGGGCGGGGTAGCGGTGCGGCGGATACTTAGAAGTTATCGCGGTCGCGGTTAGTCATGCTCAGCACATCGAGGCGCTTATCCAGCTCTTCCTCGGTGAGGTTTTCGCCATCGACAAAGCCCAAATCAATGACGGCCTGGCGAACAGTGATCTTCTCATGCAAGGCATGCTTGGCGGCCTTGGCCGCGTTCTCGTAACCAATAGCAGAGTTGAGCGGGGTCACGATGGAAGTGGAAGACTCCGCAAAGTGCTTCATGCGCTCCTCGTTGGCCTCGATGTGATCGATGCACTTATCGGCGAAGACGCGGGAGGCATTGGATAGCAGGCGAGCAGACTCGAGCACGTTGCGTGCCATCATCGGGATGAAGACATTGAGCTCGAAGTGGCCCTGGGCACCGCCGAAGGCGACTGCGGCGTCATTGCCCACCACCTGGCCGGCAACCATGGTGACGGCCTCCGGAATGACCGGGTTGACCTTACCCGGCATGATGGAGGAACCTGGCTGCAGGTCCTTCAGGTGAATCTCTGCCAGGCCGGTCAGTGGGCCAGAGCCCATCATGCGGAGGTCATTAGCAATCTTATTAAGGGACACAGCAACCGCGCGCATGGCGCCGGAGAACTCCACCAAGCCATCGCGTGCGGCCTGTGCCTCAAAGTGGTTCCCTGCTTCCTTTAGTTCCGCAACACCGGTGAGCTTCTTGAGCTCTTCGGTGACCTTAGCGCCAAAGTCCCCAGAGGTATTCAGGCCGGTGCCGGTGGCGGTACCGCCGATGGCCAGCTCGCCCAAGCGTGGCAGGGTGGCCTCGATCCGCTCGATGCCCAGCTCAATCTGGCGGGCGTAGCCACCGAATTCTTGACCGAGGGTAACCGGGGTGGCGTCCATCAAGTGGGTACGGCCCGCCTTGACCACGTCGGCGAATTCCTTGGCCTTCTTGCTCAGGGACTCGTGCAGAACCTTCAAGCCCGGAATGAGGTCATTAACGGCGGCCTCAGTAGCGGCAACGTGGGTGGCGGTGGGGAAAGTGTCATTAGAGGACTGGCCCATATTCACGTGGTCATTCGGGTGAATCTCCACGCCATTCTGGTGTGCCAAGGAGGCGATAACCTCATTGGTATTCATATTGGACGAGGTGCCCGAACCAGTCTGGAAAACGTCGATAGGGAAAGCATCATTGTGCTTGCCCTCGGCGATTTCAGTAGCGGCGGCGATAATGGCATCGGCCTTGTCCGCGTCCAACTTGCCGGAATCCTTATTTACCTGAGCACAAGCTGCCTTAAGGAGGCCAAGTGCGCGAATCTGCGCATTTTCGAGGCCGCGGCCGGAAATAGGGAAGTTGTCCACTGCGCGCTGGGTCTGTGCTCGCCACAGGGCATCTGCAGGAACCTTTACTTCGCCCATGGTGTCATGTTCGATGCGGTATTCAGTCATGTGAAGATCACCTCAGTTAATTGGGTAGTGTGTGCTTTCCAGTATGGCGGAGATCTACCAGGAGGGCCGCCTTCGGGGGTGCCCCCTAGTTTTTGGTCGGGGTGGTGTAATCCACTACGGAATATTCCTGCAGCTTGGATAGCTTATGGATGGAGTCGATGTAGCGGATGGTGCCGGACTTGGAACGCATAACCAGTGAGCGGGTAGTAGCGCCGGAATTGCGGTAGGAAACACCGCGCAGCATGTCACCATTGGTCACGCCGGTGGCAGCGAAGTAGCAGTTTTCGGAGGAGACCAAGTCAGTGGTCTTAAGGACGCGGTCCAAATCGTGGCCTGCTGCGCGGGCCTTTTCTGCTTCCTCTTCATCCTTTGGCCACAGCTTGCCCTGGATTTCGCCGCCCATGCAGCGCATAGCGCAGGCGGTGATGATGCCTTCTGGGGTGCCGCCGATGCCCATCATCATGTCGATGGAATTGGAATCCTGGCAGGTGGCGATGGCGCCTGCAACGTCGCCATCCATAATGAGGCGCACCTTTGCGCCGGCGGCGCGAATTTCAGAGATGAGCTGCTCGTGGCGCGGGCGGTCAAGGACCACGACGGTCAGATCTTCCGGGCGGATATTCTTCGCCTTGGCCACGGAGTTGATGTTCCACTCCACTGACTCGTTGATGTCGATAGCGCCGACTGCTTCTGGGCCAACAGCAATCTTTTCCATGTAGAAGACTGCGGAAGGGTCATACATGGTTCCGCGCTCTGCGGCCGCGATGACGGAGATAGCGTTGGGGCGGCCTTCTGCCATCAAACGAGTTCCGTCAACGGGGTCCACGGCGATATCCATGGCGGCGCCCTCGCCGGTGCCTACCTCTTCGCCGTTAAATAGCATAGGGGCCTCATCCTTTTCGCCCTCACCAATGACAACGACGCCGTTCATTGCAACGGAGTTGATGAGCTTACGCATGGCGTCGACCGCCGCGCCATCGCCCTCATTCTTCTGGCCGCGGCCTACCCAACGGCCGGATGCGAGCGCTGCTGCCTCAGTGACACGGACCAGTTCCATCGCCAGGTTGCGGTCAGGAAGATAAGACGTATTTTCGGACATGTGTAGTGGTTGCCTTCCATAGTTTTCTCATCGAGGGGTGTTCCCCTTGATGCTCTACCTTTCCATTCTCGCACTTTTTTGCTCTAATGGGTCTGATTTTGCGCCCCATTTGTGGGGGATTCATCAAACTTTCGGGGGAGAATGGGCCGTGTGGCTTTTTGGAAGCACACCGTGCGATACTAAGGCGCGTGGCTGCAGAAGAAAGACCAAAGATTTTTGAAGGCGCGAAGGATATCTCCCTGTCCCTCGCCGTCGTGGTGATCATGATGCTGCTGGCCGTAGGAGCGACCGGCCTATGCTCGATCAATTCCGAAACTCAACAGGGAGCGGTGCAGGAAGTGGATGAACAAACCTTCCTTGAAACCCAAGCTCGCGCAGGAATTGGCGCTATTCGCAATCCTGATATGCCAGAGGGCTGGGAGGCTAATGCTGCCCGCCGCGTTGATATGGGAGGAGAAAACGCCACCGTGGTCAGCTGGGTGACCGCTGACCAAGGGTTTGTGGAGTCTACTCAGACACAGGTGGCGGCCGATGATGCGGGTAAGGAATACGACGCCAACTACCGCGGCATCGAATCTGCCCGTGAGGTCAAAGGGCACCAAGTGCGGGTACTAGAAAGTGATGACGACTCCGTGCGCCGCCTGTGGGTGACAGATTTGGGCGACGCCCGCCTCATTATCTCCGGTGCCGCAGACGATAGCGATTTTGAGGCTGCTACCGCTGCGTTTATCGACGCCGCACCTATAGCCGAAAAATAACCTCGCCCAATCCTTCTGCCGCAGCGGTGGCGCTAAGACCGTCGCCGGCCTGGGCAATGACCTCTGCGAGGGATTCCTCATCTAAGCCGCTAAGGCGCGTCTTTCCTACAAAAACATCGATGCGCTCACGCTGGGAACGCTGCGGATAAATAGCGATTTCGCGTACCTTATCGCCTGTAAAGCGCAGCACCACGGATTGGGAGAAATAGCTCACCTCGTCATCATCGCGGGTATGTGCTGGGCCAAAGAATTCCTCTACGAATTCCCGGGAGTCTCCCGCCATGATGGAACCGGCGGCCGCAGACCTCGACACAAAATCCACCCGCTCACCTGGATACCCATAAATCTGCACTACTCGTCTCCTTCTGCGTCTGCTTTTTCGGCCCTCTCGAGCGCTGCTTCAACGCGCTTTGCTGCGCCGTCGAGATGTGCCTCGCACGTTCGGGCAAGGGCCTCGCCGCGCTCCCAATACTTCAGTGACTCATCCAAGCCCATCTGCCCGAGCTCTAAGATCTTTACGGTTTCAATGAGCTCGTCTCGGGCTTGCTCATAACTCAATTTTTCTACTGGGGTAAAAGCATCCTGGCCTGGTTGACCGGTGCCAATGGTGTCCTCTGACATTGTTTTCTCCTTGTTCGGTGATTAATCGGCGGCCTGGGAGGCCATAGAAACAGCGGTAATAGACCCATCGCCCACGCGGATGCGCAGTTGCGCGCCGGGAGGGGATTGCTCATAAGAGGTGACAACTTCGGGGCCGGAGCCATCTTTGGGTACCACTTGGACGATGGAATACCCGCGGGCGAGAGTAGCTGAAGGTCCCAAAGCTGAAACGCGAGCACGCAGCGACTCCACGTGGCGGGTCTCGCGTTCTACCATGACCTCAATTTCCCGGCGCATGGTGGCACGAGTCCGCTCTATTTCCTCGCGGCGCGTACGAATGGGGGTCATGGGGTCTGCCATGACGGGCCGGGAACGAATATTGTCCAGGCCGCGTCGCTCCCTTTCCACCCAGCCGCGCAAGGCGGCAGCCATCCGGGAGCGTGCCTCTGCGATAACGGCACGCTCCTCGGCCACGGAGGGGACGACGCGCTTTGCGGCGTCGGTAGGCGTGGCAGCGCGCAGATCCGCGACGTTATCGAGCACCGGGCTATCCGGCTCATGGCCGATGGCGGAGACCACCGGAGTGCCAGCAGCCGCGACCGCGCGTTGCAGCGCTTCTTCTGAGAAGGGAAGCAGGTCTTCTACAGAGCCACCACCGCGGGCGATGATGATGACGTCTACCTCTGGATCCGCATCTAGCTGCTGGAGGGCATCGATAACCTCTGGAACGGTATTCGCACCTTGAACCGCGGTATTGAGAACTCGGAATTGTACCGCTGGCCAGCGATCATGAGCTACCGCCATCACATCTCGCTCCGCGGCCGAACCGCGGCCGGTAATCAGCCCGATTTTGTGCGGTAGGTAAGGCAGTGGCCGCTTGCGAGCAGGATCAAAAAGTCCCTCTGCCGAAAGCTGCTGGCGCAATTTCTCAATGCGCGCGAGTAGATCACCTATGCCCACATGACGAATCTCCGTGGTCCACAGTGAAAAAGAACCGCGGCCGGCATAAAAAGCCGGCTTGCCATGGACAATGACGCGGTCGCCGTCTTTTAGCGGTGCTGACAATGACTGCAACATTGATGATGGGCAGGTCAGCTGCACGGACTTTTCCTGCTGTACATCACGCAGCGTGAGATAGGACAGCTTCCAGGTGGGTTTGAAATTAATTTGGGTTAATTGACCCTCTACCCACAGGTAGCCCAGGCGCTCGATCCAGCCCTTGACTTGGTCGTTGACTTTACCAACGGGCCAGGGAGTATCCGGAGTATTTGCCGGTTGATTCACACAGCCTCCCTTTCTTCAGTCTGCCGTATTCTTCCGCCTAGTTTAGGGGCCAGCGCAGATGATTGCCCCGCTCGGGGCAGCCGGAATGGTGGCGGTGGGCCCCACTATTGTTTTGGGTGCTGTTTCGATACTCTGGGAGCCATGACTGAAGGTAAAAATGTTCTCCTCGCGGCGCCGCGCGGATACTGCGCAGGCGTAGATCGCGCGGTTGAAACCGTAGAAAAGGCGCTGGAAAAGTACGGCGCGCCCATTTATGTACGCAAGCAAATCGTGCACAACCGCTACGTCGTAGAGTCTTTGGCAGAACGCGGCGTCATCTTTGTTGACGAGGCCTCTGAAGCCCCAGAAGGTGCCCACCTAGTCTTTTCCGCCCATGGTATTTCCCCGGCCGTTCGGGCAGAGGCAACGCAGCGCAAGCAACTAACGTTGGACGCCACGTGCCCATTGGTAACCAAGGTGCATAAGGAAGCCCAGCGCTTCCAGCGCGATGGCTATCACATCCTCTTGGTTGGCCACGAAGGACATGAGGAAGTGGAAGGAACCGCCGGCGAAGCACCGGAGGTTACCCACCTTGTGGATGGCGTCGAGGGCGTTGCTAAGCTGCCGGATTTCCTGCAGGACGAGAAGCTTATTTGGCTGTCCCAAACCACGCTCTCGGTGGATGAGACGATCACCATCGTCAATAAACTGCGCGAGCGTTTCCCGCATCTGGAAAATCCGCCTTCAGACGATATTTGCTACGCCACCCAAAACCGCCAAGAATCCGTCAAAGCCATTGCCCCCAAGTGCGACCTGATGATTGTGGTGGGGTCTAAAAACTCCTCTAACTCGGTGCGCTTGGTCGAAGTCGCGCTCGAGGCTGGTGCTAAGGCTTCACACCTCGTAGATTTTGCCAAGGAGATCGACGATGCCTGGCTGGAAGGCGTGCGCACCGTCGGAGTCACCTGTGGTGCATCTGTACCAGAATTGCTGGTACGCGAGGTATTGGAATTTCTCGATGCGCGTGGCTATAGCGACGTAGAACAGGTAACTACCTCTACGGAGACGATTACCTTCGCCCTGCCGCGCGACCTGCGCCCAGCACGCACTTAAACAGGCGCGCGCTTAAACTACATCTAAAAAAAGAAAGGCCCGTTTCCGGGCCTTTCTTTTGTTTTAGTCCTCGTCATAGAGGTTATCGTCCCAACCTTGCTTGGGCGCTTGCTTGTGCTCCTGAGACGCCGGTACCGAATCGCCGGCGCGCCGGGTTGGATCCGGGCGCATTGGATTTGCGCGTTCCTCTTGCTGGAGGCGGCGGCGTTCCTCTCGGTCGCGCCCACGCAGGCGATCTTTGGGCGTGGGGCGGGACTTCCTTAACGTGTGAGAAGCGCGGGCGCGCTGCGGAGTGGCTGGAGTTTTAGTAGGTTCCTTTGCCAGCCTATCGCGCGCCATCAAGTCAGCGACCGATAAACGCTCAGCGCGATTGCGGCGGTCTTGCTCAGCATCGGAACGGCGGGAGGAAGTTTCCATTTTAGCGGTGCGACGTGCCGTCTTACGGTAGCGGACCCATCGCAACCAGCCGATGATTCCTGCGCCTACTAAAGCGATGAGGAGCCAGAGAAAGCTTTGGACAAGGGGGAAAGCTGCGGTTACGGTAGCCGTCTTGGAAAACGGTGATGCTCCCTCTGGCAAGTTGGCCTTGGTAATAAAGAATCCGGCCAGTACCACCGTGATGGCATACAAGATGGGGATGGAAGCCACCGTGAGGAAGAGGCCGCGTTCTTCTACGATGAGCGCCACCAGCAGCGAGCCGATGACGAGGAAGGCGAGGTAAGCCCACCCGATGGTACCCATCAGGATGGAAATCAACGCGCCGGTGAGCAAAATTGCCGCGAGCAGCCCAAGGCCCGTGCCCAGCGTGATGCTGGGGAGTCCAGAGCTTTGGGCGGCGGAAGACTTTCTTTGCTTGGCTTGTGACACGTCGGAAGATCCTACCGGTTCGTGCCTGCCCATGGCTATTTCCACGCACTAAGTCGCCGGATTTATAGTGGCGAATGCCCGCGCGGCCACGTATCGATGGCTATGGGCTCCCGTGGCGTGCGGTCCGTGCGGCCTGGGATATCCATCTCGTGCAATTTGCGGGCGGTGACGCCGACCCGGGAATCTAGCGAGGACAGTGTGGCATTGTAGGCTTCGACTGCCTTTTCCAAGTTGTGGCCCACCCTGCCATAGTGATCAGAAAGTGTATTCAGGCGCGTGTACAGTTCGCGCCCTAGGCGCTGAACCTCCTTTGCCTTGGCTGAGATGTCTTCTTGGTGCCACCCCATAGCCACCGTGCGCAGGAGGGCGAAAAGCGAGCTGGGGGTGGCAATTACTACATTGCGTTCAAAGGCATACTCGATGAGTTCTGGGTCCACTGACAATGCAGCATCGAGGAAAGGATCTGCAGGGACAAACAGGATGACGAATTCGGGTGTAGGTTGAAACGCTTCAATATAGTCTTTGTGCGATAGTGCTTGGACGTGGCCACGCATCAAGTGTGCGTGGCGGCGCAAGAAGCCGGCGTGTTCTTCTGGGTCATCGGTCTCCAGCGCGTCGAGGTAAGAAGTAAAAGGCACCTTGGCATCGACAATGATATGGCGGCCACCAGCCAACTTGATAACCATGTCTGGGCGAACGATGCGACCACCCAGCGGAGCAGAAACCTGGCAGTCAAAGTCCACATGTTTGGTCATGCCGCCTATTTCAACCACCCGCTCCAATTGCACCTCGCCCCAACGACCGCGGGTATTGGGCGAGCGCAAGGCACTAACAAGTTTGTCAGTGCGTTCAGTCAGACGAGAGGAGGTACGGGTTACCGCCTGGACCTGGCTAGAAAGGGAAGCGAGCAGCGCGGTGCGGTCTTCCTCAATTTCTTGGAGCTGAAACCCCAAGCGGTCCATGGCCTTTTCCAGCGGCTGGAGCTCAGCTTGGCGACGCTGCGATTCTTGCAGCGCGCGGTGTTCGGCACTTGGCGCCGAACGAGCAGCGGAGTAGGAATGGGCCAACCAACCCATTACCGCGCCGAGGGTGAGGCCGATAAAAAGTAGCAGCACGGGCAATGTGGAAGTCATGGAACCCAGCATGGCACGTACAGCCGACACAGCCCACTATTTTTTCGAATCTCCGTTCAAAAGGCCCTCGAAGGCATCGCGGGCACGGCGCAGGTTGGAGCGCACGCCGGGCTTCTCATGCTTTTTCGGGGTGGATTCCACGTTGAGGGCAGCGTCGAGGGAATTGGAGTTGCCGTCCGCGGCTACGTCCGCCACTGCGCCTTCTGGGGCTGCGTAGTCCGGCATTTTAAGCCACGCCTCGCGCTTATAGCGCCCTTGTTCCTCCGTATAACGGCCGATGAGGTAGCCAGCTACGGTGGAAAAGTCCAGCTCCGCGGCGGTCTTTTCGCCCGACTGGAGCTTCATCATATCTTGGCTGTAGCGATAGGCCACCGCGAACATCGCGGCTGCCGGAACCGCGAGGAAACCTCCCACCAGGCCAAATAGCGCAGAGCCTACGGTCACAGAAACCAAGACGATGACGGGGTGCAGGTCCATGGCCTTGGACTGCAGCCAAGGGGAAAGGACATTTCCCTCCAGCTGTTGGACCAGCAAGACCAGTCCAAGAACGAGCAAGGCCTTGGTAATACCAAGGGACACCAGTGCGATGGTGACGGAAAGGGCACCGGCCACAATTGCACCGACGAAGGGGATAAAGCCGGCGATGAAGGTGATGATTGCCAAAGCCATGGCCAGGGGGACGCCGATGAGGGCGAGGCCGATGCCGATAAAGACGGCGTCGACAAGCGAGACAACTGCCTGCGCACGAATAAAGCCTCCAAGCGTGGTCCATGCGCGGGTGAGTAGCTCAGTAAGGTGCCAGCCGGCGCGTTTACCGGTGGCATCGCGCAGCCAGGGGAGGAACTTGGCGCCGTCCTTGAGGAAGAAGAAGGTCAGCACCAACACAATGAAGAGGGTGACCAAGATGGAGGTAGCGGTGCCGATACCGGTAAAGACGGAACCCGCGATGGCGCCAGCGCGCTGCTGCAGCCAGGAAGCCGCTTCATCGATGTAGCTGCTCATATCCTCGCTATCGAGGTTGAGGGGTGGGCCCTGTGCCCAGAGCTGCAGGCTTTGGATGCCGGAGACCGTCTGCAAGTACAAAGAGCGGGATTGGCGCATGAAGTCCGGGGCAACGAAGGAAATGAGTCCACCCACTGCCGTGAAAGAAACCAAAATGGTTACGGCAGCCGCCAACGCGGCGGGGAGGCCAATGCTGCGCAACTTCTTAGCCACTGGGGCTAGGACGGTGCAGATGATGAGGGCCAAAAGCACTGGCAAGATGCCCTGCCAGAAATTGCCGAGCAAGCGGTAGAGGGCGTAGAGGAAAACGCAGATGATGAGCAGGCGGACCGCCCATAGGGACGCAGACTTAACTACCTCGCCGGCAATGACAGAGCGATCTACCTGATCGCCCGGTGGATGTGGCGATACATCCTCCAGCTTGCTGGTATCGAAGCTTTCATCAAACTTATCGCCCAGGCCCGTCTTGGGAGCCTCGGGCAGCGGTTGGTTATCAGAACTCACCCCACCATCTTGCCTTAAAAGAAGGTGGGTGAGTTAGGATTGGCCCCGTGAGTCTTACACTAGGAATCGTCGGCCTGCCCAACGTGGGCAAGTCCACATTGTTTAATGCCCTGACCCGTTCCGAGATCCTGGCGGCGAACTACCCGTTTGCCACCATCGAGCCCAACGTGGGCCTGGTGGAGCTGCCGGACTCCCGCCTGACCCACCTGGCGGAAATGTTTAACTCGGAGCGTATCCTGCCCGCTACCGTGTCCTTCGTGGATATTGCCGGTATCGTCTCTGGCGCTTCGCAGGGTGAAGGCATGGGTAACGCCTTCCTAGCCAATATCCGTGAGGCAGATGCCATCTGCCAGGTGGTGCGCGCTTTTTCCGATGACAATGTCATCCACGTTGATGGCAAAGTTGACCCGCGCAATGACATCTCCGTTATTAATACCGAGCTCATCCTCGCGGACCTCCAAACCATTGAAAAGGCTCTGCCGCGCCTTGAAAAAGATGCGCGCAAGAATAAGGACCTGGCTGCCGAGGTGGAAGCCGCCAAGAAGGCGCAGGAGATTCTAGAAGATGACCGCACCCTCTTCGCAGCAGCTAAGGAGGGCGAGATTGACCTCTCGCTCGTGCGCGATCTGCACCTGATGACGGCAAAGCCTTTCCTCTATGTCTTTAACTCGGACGAGGCCGTGCTTACCGACGACGCAAAGAAGGAAGAGCTTCGCCAGCTCGTCGCCCCGGCCGAAGCCGTGTTCCTTGACGCCCAGACAGAAACTGAGCTGCTTGAGCTGGAAGAAGACGAAGCGCGCGAATTGCTTGAGTCCGTGGGCCAAGATGAGCCGGGGTTGGCTACTTTGGCCAAGGCGGGTTTTGCCACGCTGGGGCTGCAGACTTATCTCACCGCCGGTGAGAAGGAAGCCCGCGCGTGGACCATCAAGCAGGGCTTTGCCGCCCCGCAAGCCGCCGGCGTTATCCACACTGACTTTGAAAAGAAGTTCATCAAGGCCGAAATCGTTTCCTACGATGACCTAGTAGCCGCCGGCTCTATGGCCGAAGCTCGCGCGCACGGCAAGGTCCGCCAAGAAGGCAAGGACTACATCATGCAAGACGGCGACGTGTGCGATTTTAAGATCGGCGGTTAATTCCGCGTCTTCTAAGTCATGGGCCTCCTAACGGAGAAGGCACTGCCCGCGCAGGCGGAGAAATTGTAGCGATTGAGAATCTTCCGCGTTATTGTGGGCGAGGTACCCAAACAATAGGAGGTCACATTATGGCTGAACTAGACAACAAGACCATTGCAATCATCGCTACCGATGGTTTCGAAGACTCCGAGCTGACTTCCCCGTTGGAGGCCGTGAAGAACGCTGGTGCTACCGTGCGCGTCATCGCCCCTAAGGCCGGTACTATTACCGGCAAGAAGGACACGGAGATTTCCGTTGACGCCGTTACCGCTGACTCAACCGGCGAGTCTTTCGATGGCATTATCTTGCCTGGCGGTACCGACAATGCCGACCTGTTGCGCTTGGACAAGGCCGCAGTAGAAATCGTGCGCAACCACATGAGCAAGGATCTCCCGCTTGGTGCTATCTGCCACGGTGCATGGATCTTGGCCGATGCTGAAGCTCTTAAGGGTCGTACCTTGACGTCCTTCCCCTCCTTGCAGACCGACCTGCGCAATGCGCGCGCTACGTGGGTAGATGAGGAAGTCCACTGCGATCAGGGCTTGGTGTCCTCCCGTACTCCCGATGACCTGCCAGCCTTTAATGCCAAGCTGGTTGAGGAGTTTGCAGAGGGACAGCACTAAAGCTCCTCGCTTGCACGCCACGGGTATCACCCGTGGCTTTTTTGATCTTGCGCCAGAGTTCCTACCCCTATAAGGTTTTAGTTTCCTGAAGGGGAGTAGTTCCCTCGGATGATCCGAGATGCCTGGTCGACATACTGGCGTTTAGCCCGGCCAGCCAGCGTCCGCAATTTACGCGGGCGTGAACGAGACCTTCGGTCAGCAACCGCGCCGAAGGGAAAGACTATGTCTTCAATTACCTCTGAACAGCGCATTCTTGAGCGCTTTATGCAGCTTTCCATCGCTGCCGCCTTAGCCACCATCGTCCTCAAGGCTTTGGCAGCGTGGCTTACCGGCTCGGTGGGCTTCCTATCTGATGCTCTGGAATCCGTAGTGAACCTCGTGGCGGCCGTCGCCGGTTTTTATGCCCTCCGGATTGCTGCCAAGCCGGCCGATGATAACCACCAGTTTGGCCATGGCAAAGCGGAGTACGTCTCCGCCTTGGTGGAGGGCGCGATGATTTTCATTGCGGCCGGCATGATCATCTATACGGCCATCCAGCGCTTCTTTATTCCGCAGCCGATTGCGGAGGCAGGCTGGGGATTGGCATTATCGACGCTTTCGTCCGTGCTTAACCTGGTGGTGGGTATCGCGCTCATCCGCGCCGGCAAACGTTACCGTTCTGCCACCTTGGATGCGGATGGGCATCACCTGCTTACCGACGTCTGGACTTCCGTCGGCGTCCTTGTCGGTATCGCCGCCGTTTACCTAACCGGCTGGATGTGGCTAGACCCTGTCGTAGCACTCGCTGTGGGTATCAATATCTTGTGGACTGGTTACACCCTCCTGCGCGATTCCGTGAGCAGTTTGCTTTCTGAAGCACTTCCCGCGGATGAGCGCCAGCAGATTCGCCAGCTGCTGGCCCGGATGGAAAAGGAGCAATCGGTTACCTTCACGGACCGGCGTACTGTCGCTTCCGGCCGTCAGCGCTTGGTCTACCTGACCATGGAGGTGCCAGGAGAGTGGAGCGTTATGCATTCCCACGAGGTTGCTGACGTCGTGGAAATCGCCCTAGATGAGCTGTATCCAGGCTGCAGTGCGTTCATTCACGTGGAGCCGGCGGGCGTGGAAAACCGCCGCCCGTACCTATTTCGCTAGGCCTTAATTTTCTAAGTTTTCGGGCGGTCACTGTGGCTGATTTTTAGACCGACATGTGTGTAGACCCGTTCGAGTGAATAGGGCCTGTACATAACCTGTGCTTTTCCGCAGAAAGCATACACCCTTCTGAAAGGGCTCTGTGGGTTTAGTGGCACCGCCTTTTGGGGGTGGGGTAAGTCTTGAATGATTTGGAGAAAGTCGAGGGTGTTGACTACGGCGCTGCGGGGTCGTGAAACGACATCTATTTTTTAGATTCGGGCCATTTATGGTGCAGAATTCTTAACGTTATGAAAATGTTATTGATTGCTCTGAGCTGCATGAAGCCTTCTCTGGGTGAGTAAAACGGCAAAAATTTCTTGCTGGCGGTCGAAAAATTTTGAATTCTCCGTATGGTGGTTGTCACACCAAGCAAGGTGGTTGTCACACCAAGCAAATAGCGATTCTCACCCCCGCATTCCACATGTGGGGGCAAGAATATGTCCTTTTGATTGGCTGAAGAGAGCTATACCAATAGCAGAAAGGATTTACTGACAATGGGTAAGAACATCAAGGATCTGTTTAACGCAACCGCATACGACAAGGACGGCGAGAAGCTGGGCAACGTTAACGAGGTATTCGTTGATGACCAGTCCGGCCAGCCTACCTTCGTTGAGGTTAACCACGGCCTGTTCGGTATGAACTCCAGCCTCGTTCCGCTGCGCGGCCACGACTTCTCCGGCGATGACCTGAAGCTGGGCTTCTCCAAGGACCGCATCAAGGACGCCCCAGACTTCGATTCCGATAAGCCGCTGACCCCAGAGGCACAGTCCGATATCTTCAAGCACTACGGCCTGGATAATGCACAGGACGTTACCGATTACAAGGACTCCAACCTGGACTCCAAGCGCGACGTTCAGGCTGGCGCTGACAAGGACCACAACTTGGCCGCAGGTGCCGGCGTTGCTGGCGCTGGTGCAGGCGTTGCTGGTGCACACGCTAACGAGAAGAAGGAAGCTACCCACACCACTGATGCGGCTGCTGAGCGTAAGGCTGGCGTTGCCGATAACGCTGCTTCCAAGAACACCGCAGCTGCGCACACCAACAATGACGGCGAGCTCATCCGTTCTGAGGAGCAGATGAACGTCAATAAGGAGCGTGTGGCTACCGGCGAGGCTCGCCTGCGCAAGTACGTTGTAACCGACACCGAGACCGTTGAGGTTCCGGTTGAGCGCGAAGAGGTCAGCGTTGAGCGCACTCCGATCAGCGCTGAAGATGCCAAGAACTACAACGGCACCATCTCCGGTGACACTGAGGAAGCTTCCGTCACCCTGCACGAGGAGCAGGTTAACGTGAACAAGGAAACCGTTCCGGTTGAGAAGATCAACCTGAAGAAGGACACCGTTCGCGACACCGAGACTCACACCGAGGAGCTGCGCAAGGAGCAGATCGACACCGATGGTGTTGATGGCCTCAAGAAGTAAAAGCGCATAGCTAAACGCCCGCAAGGTTTTCCTTGCGGGCGTTTATTATGTTTGAGGGCTTATTTAAGCCTTGGCACCGATGGCTGCGGCCGAGTCGGAATCCATAATGTCTTTGACGCCGCTTTCTGCTGCGTCCCAGGTTGTCTTGTCTTGGATGCCGGCACGTTTAGCAACGACGGTGGCGCACAGTACCTGTCCGGTGACGTTGAGTGCAGTGCGTCCCATGTCAATAATCGGCTCAATGGCCAGCAGGAGACCGACACCAGCCAGCGGAAGGCCAAGTGTAGATAGCGTCAGCGTGAGCATAACCGTTGCGCCTGTGGTGCCTGCGGTAGCAGCGGAACCAATGACGGAAACAAAGATGATGAGCAGGTATTGGGTGAAGTCGAGGTTAATGTCGTAGAACTGGGCAACAAAGATGGCTGCGATGGCCGGGTATACGGAGGCGCAGCCGTCCATCTTGGTGGTTGCTCCTAGCGGAACGGCAAAGGAAGCGTATTCAGAAGGAACACCCATGGCCTTTTCGCTAAAGCGCTCGGTAGCTGGCATGACACCCATGGAAGAACGGGTAACAAAGCCCAGCGAGGTGACCGGCCAAACGCGCTTATAAAAGCCCATGACTGGAATCTTGTTGAACTTCAGTACGGCGGGGTAGACCACGACAAAAACCAGACCAAGGCCCACGTACATGGCCAGCACAAACTTGCCCAGCGAGCCCAAGGCGTCCCAGCCGTAGGTTGCTACTGCCTTACCGATAAGGGCGGCGGTGCCAATCGGTGCAAGGCGGATGATCCACCACAAGATGACCTGGATGACCTTGAGGAAGGACTCGGTAAAGCGCAGAAACGGCTCGGCGGACTTTCCGGTCTTGACTGCGGCGATACCAATGGCCAGTGAGATGACAAGCAGTTGTAGCGCGCCAAAGCTGAGGGATACTTCGCCGTCGGAAAGCGAGGCAGAAAGTCCTACGAAGTTCTGCGGCAGAAGCTGCTCAAAGAACGCGGTCCACGAGCCGACGTGGGAAGGATCCTGCGCAGTGGCGGCATCGACGCTCGTGCCGACGCCCGGCTTCATAATGACGGCAACGAAAATGCCCATCAAGACAGAGAAGAATGCGGTAATGGCGAACCACACCAGTGTGGAAATCGCCAGGGAAGCCGCGTTAGCCACCTTGCGCAAATTGGCGACAGAGGTAACAACAGCGGCGAAGATCAGCGGCGGGATCATCACCTTGAGCAGCTGGACGTAGGCGCTACCGACTCCCGTGAGCAGGGTGGTCAACCAACCGGGGTTGTCTGGGTCAGTATCCATGTTAGAGGCGATGAAACCCAAGATGAGGCCGATGATAAGGCCGGCGATAACTTGCGCGCCGAATCCTGTGGCCCAGCCTGGGAGCCCAGAGCGCGAAGATTCCTGTTGAGACATAAAGGTTCCTTTGAAAATAAAAATGGACAGATCGGACTAGTTTTCAGATACTGTCCTGTTCAACTTCAACTTCGCTCAGTTTATTCCTTCGACGTCTTTAGGAACAAGACGTGGGGATTCTCCCGTGGCTGCGACCTCATCCTTCGCGCTCACCGGGTGGCTTCCTAATACCTGGGGTTCTTTTCCCACTGAGCGCGAGAGGGAGGAGGAATTGCGGTGTGCGCCCTCGGCGCTCACCAGAGCGGGGTGGAAGCATCACCTTTACGCTGCTGGTGAGCGCGAAGGGCGGAGGGGGGGAAGGGCGGAGCGCGAGGTGCAGAGCGAGGAGGGGCTGTGATTTCTGGAATACTGGCGGCATGAAAATCCTCGTGACTGCATTTGACGCCTTCGGCGGAGAAAACATTAACCCTACAGAACAGGCGCTGGAGCAATTACCTGGGGAGATTGGGGGAGCGGAGCTTATCAAGGCGGTGATTCCGACCAAGTTCGGGGAATCCCTGCGCCGAGTAATTGCACTCGCAGAGGAATCATCGGTCGATGCAATTGTGTGCTTGGGACAGGCAGGCGGCCGGAAACATATCACCCCGGAGCGGGTCGCCATTAATGTGATGGATGCCGAAATTCCTGATAACGCGGGTTATCAGCCAGTGGATGTACCGGTCGTAGAGGGTGGCCCAGTGGCGTATTTTTCCACGCTACCGGTAAAGGAAATGGTCGCGGCGATGGAAGATTGTCCTGCGCGAGTGTCGAATACGGCGGGAACTTTCGTGTGCAATCAGCTCCTTTATGGTCTTTTGCATCACTTCGCGGGGACGGAGGTGCACGCGGGATTTGTACATGTTCCCTATATTCAGGAGCAGAACAAAGCGGATAAGCCCATGATGGCGTTAGCTGAGATAGTCGAGGGGATAAAGCGGGCACTCTGGGCGGTGCAGGCTAGTTAGGGTAGCCTTTGTGGCTTTTTGGACCAGCGAAATATAGATTTATGGATATGTCTCGCTTTAGCCCTCTCAACTGGCCGGTTGTGCGCCAGCTGCGCAGCGGCGATCCCTTTGGCAGGGACGTCAATACGCAGTCTCAAAAGAGCAAGGATAAACATGGACGCACCGTGGAAGCGGACCGCGTGGTGCAGTCAGTGTGCCCGTACTGCGCGGTCGGTTGCTCGCAGCGCGTGTATGTCAAAGATGACCGTGTCATCCAGGTAGAGGGTGATCCGGATTCGCCCATTTCTCGTGGGCGATTGTGCCCGAAGGGATCTGCGTCGGAGCAGCTCATTAACTCCGCTACGCGCCTGACCAAGATTAAGTACCGCGCGCCTTACTCTTCGCAGTGGCAGGACCTTGATGAAGATACCGCGATGGAAATGATAGCGGATCGCTTCCTTGAGGCTCGCCGCAACGGCTGGCAGGATGTCGACGATGAGGGACGTACCCTCAATCGCACGATGGGCATCGCCGGTCTCGGCGGTGCGACCTTGGACAATGAGGAAAATTACCTTATTAAGAAGCTGTTTACCGCAGCCGGTGCGATACAGCTCGAGAACCAGGCGCGCATATGACACTCCGCCACCGTTCCTAGTCTAGGAACTTCGTTTGGCCGCGGCGGCGCAACCCAACCGCTGCAGGATATGGCGAATGCGGACTGCATCGTCATTGAGGGTTCTAATATGGCCGAGTGCCACCCAGTGGGATTCCAGTGGGTAGTAGAGGCCAAAAAGCGTGGGGCACGCATCATTCACGTGGATCCGCGCTATACGCGTACGTCCGCGTTTGCGAATCGCCACATTGGTATTCGCGGTGGCACGGATGTCGTGCTATTGGGTGCAGTGATTAACTATCTGCTGGAAAATGAGCTGTACTTCCATGACTATGTGGTGGCGTATACCAATGCGCCGATGATCATTTCGGAGGACTACCAGGACACCGAGGATCTAGATGGTTTGTTTTCTGGCTATGACCCAGAGACCGGAAAATACGTCACGGATTCGTGGCAGTACGTGCAAAAGCCCGAGGGTGCGTCGTGGAATGTGGAACGCGATGAATCGCTGGAGCATCCCAATTCGGTTTTCCAGATTCTTAAGCGCCATTACGCACGCTATACGCCTGAGGTAGTGGAGGAGACCTGCGGTATTGCGCAAGAGGACTTCTACTACCTTGCGGAGTCGATTGCGCAGAATTCCACGCCGGATCGCACCACGTGCTTTGCTTATGCTTTGGGCTTTACTCAGCACACTCTGGGTGCGCAGTTTATTCGTACCGCGGCAATTTTGCAGCTGCTGACCGGTAATGTGGGCCGACCAGGCTCGGGCATTATGGCGTTGCGTGGACACGCGTCTATTCAGGGTTCTACTGATATTCCGACCCTGTTCCACTCCCTGCCGGGGTATTTGCCGATGCCAAGCGTCGACAAGCAAAGCTGGCCTGAGTATGTAGATGGCATCCGCAATGAGTCGCAGAAGGGCTTCTGGCAGATCGGAGAGAACTATGCGGTCTCGCTGATGAAGTCCTACTGGGGCGATGCAGCGACCAAGGAAAACGGGTGGGGTTATGACCTCATGCCGCGTATTTCTGGTGCGCATTCGACCTATGAAACGCTCATGGCAATGCTGGATGAGCAGGTGGAAGGCTATTTTGTCTTCGGCCAGAATCCGGCAGTGGCGCAATCTAATGGCGGCATGCAGCGCCGTGGCTTAGCAGCGCTTAAATGGCTGGTTGTGCGCGATTTCCAGGAGATTGAGACTGCCTCTTTCTGGAAGGATTCGCCGGAGATTAAAAACGGCGAGCTCAAGACCGAAAATATCGGCACCGAGGTTTTCTTGCTGCCAGCGGCAACCCACGTGGAAAAGGCCGGTACCTTCACCCAAACCCAGCGCATGTTGCAATGGCGTTTCCAGGCGGCACCGCCGCCAGGTGACGCCAAGAGTGACCTGTGGTTCTTCTACCAATTGGGCAAGAAGATTAAGGAGCGTCTGCGCGATTCCACTGATCCGCGGGATCTGCCTTTGCAGAAGGTCACCTGGGATTACGTGGAAACCGAGGAAGGCGAGCCGAATTCTGAAGACGTCCTCAAGGAAATCAACGGCTATTACCTTGAGGGCCCGAAGAAGGGCGAGCTTTTGCCTGCCTTCGTGGAGATGAAAAATGATGGCAGCACCTCGGGTGGCTGCTGGATCTACACTGGCGTGTTCAAGGATGGTATTAATCAGTCCGCGCGCAAGGTTCCTGGTTCGGAGCAAAATGAGGTTGCTCCGGAGTGGGGCTGGGTGTGGCCGGCAAACCGCCGCCTGCTCTACAACCGCGCTTCGGCGAAGCCGGATGGCACTCCGTGGTCGGAGCGCAAGAAGTATGTGTGGTGGGATGCTGACCAAGGGAAGTGGGTTGGCGATGACGTGCCGGACTTCCAGGTAAATAAGGCCCCTGACTACAAGGCTCCGGTCGACGCCGTGGGGCCGGACGCCCTCGATGGCACCGATGCCTTCATCATGCAGGCTGATGGCCGCGGTTGGCTCTTTGCGCCGACCGGGCTTTCCGACGGCCCTTTGCCCACCCACTATGAGCCGCACGAGTCCCCGGTACACAATGTGCTGTACAAGCAGCAGCAATCGCCGACGCGTCTGACCATTAAGCGTCCAGATAACCTGTCGCGCCCCGAGCCGGGCGAGCCGGGCGCGGAGGTTTACCCGTTCGTCTTTTCCACGTATCGCCTCACGGAGATGTACACCTCGGGTGCGATGTCACGCCGTTTGCCGTATCTGGCGGAACTGCAGCCAGGCCTATTCTGCGAGGTTGATAAGGCCTTGGCAGAAAAGCGTGGGCTAGAAAATGGAAAGTGGGCCACCATCGTCTCGCCTCGCGGCGTGATTGAGGCGCAGGTCTTGGTCACTGACCGCATGCAGATGATGAAGATCAATGGTGAGGAGTTCCACCAAATTGGTTTGCCGTATCACTATGGCGAGTCCGATTCCACAGCCGTAGCTGGCGATGGTGCCAATGATTTGCTGGGGCTCACGCTAGAGCCGAACGTATTCATTCAGAATTCCAAGATCGGTGCCTGCGATATCCAGCCGGGGCGTCGTCCTCGTGGTGAGGCCCGTGTGGAGATGCTCAAGGAATACCAGAAGCGTGCGCACCTGAACCTAGATTCCGGCAATGATCTACTCACCGTGGATGATTCCTTCACCTATAACCCAGAGCCGCAGCAGCCCGTGGATGCGGACACGCCCGGCGAGAAGGGCGAGGAAAGCGAAGAAGGTAAGTAAATGACAAATCTACTGACCGAGAACGCGAGCCGGCACGGCTACGATAAGTACCGCCGCATGGCCTTTTTTACCGATACCTCCATTTGTATTGGTTGTAAGGCCTGCGAGGTGGCGTGCAAGGAGTGGAACCGCAATCCGGTAGAAGGCTATGACGTCACCGGTGATTCCTATGACAACACCGGTGCGCTGGGCGCTAATACTTGGCGGCACGTGGCCTTCGTGGAACAAAATAATGACCGTATCGAGCACGCCCGCGAGGAGGGAAAGAAGCTCATTTCTTTGGGCATGCCTTCGGTCGGGGCGCAGCCGCAAGAAGTTGATACCACTCCGCCAGATACCGATACCTTCCGGTGGCTGATGTCCTCGGATGTCTGCAAGCACTGCACGCATGCAGGTTGCCTTGATGTCTGTCCTACCGGCGCACTGTTTCGCACCGAATTTGGCACTGTGGTAGTGCAAGATGACGTGTGCAATGGCTGCGGGACATGCGTAGCCGGTTGCCCGTTCGGTGTCATTGAACGCCGCGATGATGGCGGTGTGGCGCTGAAATATGACAAGACCGCCACGGTGGATCACGTGGATAATTCCCATGCCGGCGTCAACGTGTTGAAAAAGCTCAAGCAACTTGCCCCGCAAGGCCCGGACCATACACCGGGCGAGGCGATGCCGATCAAGAACTTGGGCGTGGCCCAGAAGTGCACTATGTGCTATGACCGCTTGGAGCAGGGCGAGCAGCCAGCGTGTTCTAAGACCTGCCCGACCGATTCCATCCAGTTTGGCCCTTATGAGGAGATGGTGGCAGCCGCCAAGGAACGCGTGCGGGTACTGCACGAGCAGGGGATTACCGAGGCCCGGCTTTATGGTGCTAATCAAGACGATGGTGTCGGTGGAACCGGATCCATCTTCTTGCTTTTGGATTCGCCAGAGGTCTATGGGCTTCCGCCTGATCCACGCGTGCCGACGGCGGATTTGCCGCAGATGTATAAGACCGCAGTGAAGGCTATCGGCGGTATGGCGCTGGCCGTGGCCGGTTCCTTCCTGATTGGGGGACGTAAATGAGCAACTTTGATGAGTACCGCCCGCCGCAGCCGGAGCGTCGTAACCGCTACCGGAAATTTGATGGCACCAAGCCTAAAAAGAAGCGCAAGCGCCCAGGCGCGGGCGCGCAGGATGGTTCCAAAGAAGAGCGCATGGCGCAGGATTTCGAGTTCTCGTCCTACTACGGCCGGCCAGTGGTTAAGGCGCCGCCGTGGGAATGGCCAATCGGTGCGTATCTCTTCTTGGGCGGCGTCAGTGGCGGATCAGGGCTTTTGGCCGCCGGCGCACAGGCCGTGGGCAATGCACCGCTGCGTCGTACCACCCGCCTTTCTGCCTTTGGCGCGGCGGCCGCGGGATCAGTCTTTTTGATTCTGGATTTGGGCCGCCCGGAGCGCGCGCTGAATATGTTCCGCGTCTTCAAGGTGACCTCGCCGATGTCTCTGGGATCGTGGATCCTGTCGGGCTTTGCGAGCGCGGCCGCGCTGCCGGCCGCAGCGGAAATGGATGCAGCGACTGGGCATAAGCTGCCCCTGCCTAAGTTCGTGCGCACGGCGCTGCAGAAAGCGGCTGGACCGGCGGGCGCAGTCGCGGGAGTGCTCGGTGGTCCGCTGGCGGGGTATACCGCGGTGTTGCTGTCGAATACCTCGAACCCGGTGTGGAATGACATGAAAAAGCACCTGCCGTATGTCTTCGTTTCCTCGGCAGCGGCGGCGTCATCAGGAATGGCTATGGTGACCACCCCGGTCGAGCACGCAGGTCCTGCCCGCGTGTTGGGCATGGCCGCCGCGGCCAGCGATCTAGCGGCGACCAAGGTCTTGGAAGAAGGCATGGAGCCGGAGCCGCGCGAGGAGCTGCACGAGGGTAAGCCGGGCACGCTGATGAAGGCTTCGGAATACCTCATTGCGGCCGGTGGCGTGGGGAGCATGCTGGCTGCGGCCACAAAATCCCGCGCGGTATCGGTGGCCGCGGGGCTATCGCTATTGGCAGGATCGGCGTGCACCCGCTTTGGTGTGCTCAACGCCGGCCTAGAAGCAGTGAAAAATCCGGAGACTACCATCGGCCCGCAAAAGCGCCGGGCGGAAAAGCGCCGGCGCGAGCAGGGTCTCGACCACGATGTGGTGAGCTCGGACTAGTCCACCTCCTGTAGGGCGGGAGCGAGTTCCGCGCCGATATCTTCCCTGCGTTGTTGCTCGGCTGCGGAGCAATAAAAGTGCCGGTCGGTGGACCCGAATGGGAGGGGAGCATGCGCTTGGCGATGCCCCCTCGGTTGCACACCCCATCAACCCCAGCGCGGCTAGGGGCGCTGGGGAGGAGAAAATTTAGGCCTTGATATAAGCATCGCCCGTGCGCTCGGTGGTGTGGCCGATGACGGGGTAGCCGGGGACCTCGCCGATGAGGAGGAGTCCGCCGGAAGTTTGGGCGTCGGCAAGCAGCACCAGCTCTTCCTCGCTCAAGGAGGTTTCCAGGTGTGGGCGTACCCAGTCGAGGTTGCGGCGGGAGCCACCGGGGATGAATCCTTCCGCCAAGGCCTCCTTCGCGCCGTCGATGGTGGGCACGGCGGAAAAGTCGAGCTCCGCGGCGATGCCAGAGGCGCGGCACATCTTATAAAGGTGGCCGAGCAGGCCGAAGCCGGTGACATCGGTGGCCGCACGCACGCCTGCCTCCACCGCGGCACGGGCGGCCTCGCGATTCAAGGTGGTCATGGAATCGACTGCGGCTTGGGATACCTCGCCGGTGGCCTTGTGTTTATTGTTGAGGATGCCTACGCCGATGGGCTTGGTGAGGGTAATGGGCAGGCCGGGCTCGGCGGCGTCGTTGCGCATGAGCTTTTCGGGCGCGACGATACCGGTGGCGGCCATGCCATAGAGCGGTTCAGGGGCGGTAATGGAATGGCCGCCGGTAACAGAGATGCCGGCTTCGGTGGCTACGTCCATGCCGCCGCGCAAGACCTCGCGCAGCACGTCGAGTCCGAGCTTTTCATTGGGCCAGCCCACGAGGTTGATGGCGGTAACGGGGGTGCCGCCCATGGCATAAACATCAGAAAGCGCGTTGGCCGCAGCCACTCGCCCCCAATCGTAGGGGTCATTGAGCATCGGGGTGAAAAAATCCGCGGTGGAAATAACTGCTAGACCATCCTGGATTTTGACGGCCGCGGCATCATCGCCGTCATCTAGGCCCACCAGTACATTAGGGTCGGCCTTGCCTATCAGGCCCTCGACGGCAGACTCAAGCTGGCCAGCGGGAATCTTGCAGGCGCAACCGCCGCCTGCGGCGAAAGAGGTGAGTCTAATATCTTCAGTCATAGCGCCATTTTACTCATCTCCAGAGATCATCTGGCTGCAAAGCTAAGGCAGGAACCCGCTTGCGGCGGCGTGTGGCGATAGGACAGAGGGCGCCGAGGTGTCGCCTTCGAGGGGCTTGGTGGGCGTAGGGATGACAGGTGTATTGGCACCGGAGAAGGCGCGTGTAAGGTGAGCACACGGAGGCGTACGTGTCCTGGTGGGCGCCCCGGTCTTCAAAACCGGTGAGGCCGAGCATCTCGGTCTGGCAGGTTCGATTCCTGTCCGTCTCCGCCACTCGCGCGCAAGGAGGAATGCCACAGTGCCCACGCCCACCCCTGCAGCCAGCCCCGATCCCCGTCGGAATATTCCCCGCATGGATGACCTGCTCCAGCTGCCAGAAGTAGAAGCCGCGCGACAGCGCCTTGCCGAGCACACCATTCGTGCAATTGTTCAGCGCACAGTTGCCCAAGCACGCCGCGGCGAGCTGCCTATCAACGATATCCCCACAGAAATTGCGCAGCGCTTGGGGCAGAAGAGGGTGCATTCCCTGCGGCCGGTCATCAACGCCACCGGCGTCATCATCCATACCAACTTAGGGCGCGCCCCTCTTCCGATAGCCGCAGTAGAGGCCCTTCATGACGCCGCCTCTTATACCGACGTGGAAATGGACCTTGAGTCCGGCAAGCGCTCGAAAAACCGCGGAGCTGGCGCCACGGCTGCGCTGCTTGCGGCCTGTCCCGGCGCAGAAGATGCCCTCGTGGTCAATAACGGCGCCAGTGCCTTGCTCTTGGCCACTGCCGCACTCGCCCCAGGCAAAGACATCATCATTTCGCGCGGCGAACTTATTGAGATCGGTGCGGGCTTTCGTTTGCCGGAGCTCATCGAGTCCACGGCCACGCGCCTCAAGGAAGTCGGCGCAACTAATCGCACGCATCTGGCCGATTATGAGCGCGCGCTGGGGGAAAATACTGGCGCCATTTTGAAGGTGCACCCTTCTAACTTCCGCATTGAGGGCTTTACTTCTGCAGTCGGGGTGGATGAGCTGCACCGCCTAGCAGCGCAGCACCATACTCGGCTCATTGTGGACTTAGGTTCTGGTTTGCTAAATCATGATCCCGCAGTGCCAGAGGAACCAGATATTCAGGCCCAGCTGCGCGCCGGCGCCGATATCGTCATTGCCTCCGGCGATAAGCTACTCGGCGGCCCGCAGGCAGGCATTTTGCTCGGTACCCAGGAGGCGATTGCTGCGGTGAAAAAGCACCCACTTGCGCGCGCCGTGCGTATAGACAAGCTGCGCCTCAACGCCTTGGAGGCTGCCATTTCCACGCCTTCGAATGCGGTGCAAGATGCACTGCATCTGGACCGGGAGACCCATCGCGCGCGCACGGAAGCGATAGCGGAGGCAGTCGGTGCGCATGTAGTGCCCCACGATGGCCGCGTGGGCGGTGGCGGGGCGCCCGAATACCCGCTACCCGGTTATGCAGTTAGCCTGCCAGAACACTTTGCGGACGCGCTTCGCCACCACGAACCACCGGTGGTAGCCCGGGTGCATCAGGGCAACTGCTTAGTGGATATACGCTGCGTTCCCGCAGACCAAGACGCCGTGGTCATTGCCGCGATTAAGGCGGTGGGCTAGGTGTACGTCGTTGCTACCGCCGGCCATGTAGACCATGGCAAGTCCACCTTGGTGCGCGCACTTACGGAGATGGACCCGGACCGGTGGGAAGAAGAGAAGCGCCGCGGGCTCACCATTGACCTAGGATTTGCCTGGACCACCTTGCCCTCTGGTGCAGATGTGGCTTTCGTGGACGTGCCCGGCCATGAAAAATTCTTGGGCAATATGCTTGCCGGCGTGGGCCCAGCCCCAGTGGTCCTTTTCGTGGTGGCAGCTGATGAGGGGTGGCAAGCCCAGTCCACCGATCATCGCGATGCCTTGCGCGCCCTGGGCGTAGAGCATGGCATTATCGCACTTACCCGCAGCGACCACGCCACCGTAGATCGCACCGCCGAGATCCGTGCGGAGCTGGCAGATACCCCGCTTGCCGACGCCCCCATTATCCCCGTCTCCGCCCCCACCGGCGAAGGCATTGCAGAGCTGCGGCGGGCGCTGGATGATGTGCTTGCTGAAGTACCTGCTCCCGATCCGACAGCCCCAGTGCGCCTGTGGATCGACCGTGCGTTTAGCGTAAAGGGAGCGGGCACCGTGGTCACCGGAACACTCGCTGCGGGCAACTTGCGCGTAGGCGATAGCCTGCAGGTGGTGACAGCTGAGGGCGAAAAGACGGTGGAGATTCGGGGACTGCACAGCGAAAATCGCGCACAGGAATCCCTTGGTCCTGTCACCCGCGCGGCCGTCAACCTGCGGGGAGTAGATGCCGCCGAGATTCATCGCGGCGACGTAGTGCTGAGCCCGGGCGCATGGCGACTGGTGGAGCACCTCGATATTCGCCGCACCTTTGGCGCCGAGCTCGATGGGCTGCCGGATAACCTCGTCGTCCATACCGGAACCGCCGGGGTAGAGGGCCACTTGCGGCCCCTTTCGTCCGATTTCGCGCGCCTTAGCTTGGCTCATCCGTTGCCCCTTCAGCTCCTCGACCGCTTCGTCATCCGCAGCCCCGGCGGCCGCCACGTCGTCGCCGGGGTAGAAGCGGTAGATCTCCGCCCGCCGGAGCTTAACCGTCGCGGTGCCGCCCGCCGCCGCGCAGAAGAGCTCAGCACCCAGGAGTCATTTAGGGATCCTGCCTCCTATCTGCGTCGCGTCGGCTATGCCCGCTTGGATGACCTCGCCCGCGATGGCTTCGATACTGCCGCGCCACCCGCAGGCATCATCGCCTTCCGCGAGTGGTGGATAGCCGCTTCCCAGGTAACGCGGTGGAAGGAAGCACTCAACGATGCCCTGCATGCCCACGCTGCCGCACATCCCTTGGCGCAGGGAATGCCTCGCAAGGCGGCCATGGATGCCCTCGGCATGCGCGACGAAGGATTGCTAGGGCTTGCGATCGCCGCTGCGAAGGCAGAAAGCAGTGAGGGAGTGCTGCGCTTGCCTGGGCAACGGGTGGATCTCGGCGCGGCCGAGCAGGGCATTGCTGCTATCGAGAAGAGACTTAAAGCGGCACCTTTTGCGGCACCGGAGGCAGATGATTTAGCGGAACTGGGCCTGGGTGCCAAGGAGCTTGCTGCCGCTGAGCGCGCCGGGCGCCTGTTGCGTCTTCAGCACGGCATCGTGCTTTTGCCCTCGGCACCAGAGGAAGCGCGTCGGTACTTGGCCGAGCTGGAACAGCCCTTCACGCTTTCTGCTGCCCGCCGGGCCTTGGGGACGACGCGACGGGTAGCCATTCCGCTCCTGGAATATTTAGATGCCCAGCGGATTACTCGCCGCGGGGAGGGAGGCTGCAGAACCCTGCGCTAGCAAGGACACTTTGGCTGGGGCCGGTAGCTATTTGCGGTGGTTTCCTCCGCGGTGGTGGGAAGTCTCGCGTGCTACGCGCCGAGCCCGCACGCGCGCGGATTCGGAAGAATAACGGCCTGGTTCCTCGGCTACTGGGAGCACGCGCCAACTAAAACTCTGCTCGCCAGGGACGGAGGAGACCAATTCTGCAAGCTTGGCGCTGGCTTGAGGCGGCGTGGCCGATTCAGCAGATTGTTGGGGCGAAGCTGGCTGGGACGGCGTAGCGGGCGCGGCTGGTTGTGTGTGCGGTCCCTGCGGGCGACGCGAGCCCGTGGGAAGCGCAGTGACGATGGTCTCGCCGGATACTGTGTGATCCCAGACTTCGGGCTGCGTGGGCATGGATGCAGGCGCGGCGGCAGGAATTGCAGGTTGAGGAGCAGACACGCGCAATGGTGGGACGGCGGGGGAGAAGATTTCCTCGGTGGTGGCGGTATCGGCGGGGATGTCGACTGCAAGCATGCCGTGGCTCGTGTAGGCACGGGCGGACAGTCCCGCCCCGGAGGCACTAGCAGCCTCGAATGCGGCATGCAGACCAGGCAGCGAGGCAATATCGCCGCAGGGGCCGAGAACCATATCGTCGCAGGTAGCTACAGCCGTGCCGGAAAGGTCTTCCAGGGTAACGAAGAATTGTTGAGTACCCATGCGTTGCAGCTGGGGGGAGGAAAGGTCGCCGGCAGCGGCGTCGATAAGTATGCCCCGTCCACCGGCTAGCAGCGCGGTTCCTTGGGGCTGGTCATTGACCGGAACCATCCACGGCCACAAGCCAAGGGACACGGCAACCTCCACCTCGCCGTCAACTACTTCCACTGTGGCAATAGTCTGTGGCTGGGCTAACGAGTTTTTCAAACGCTCTAGGGCGGGATACTCCGCGGCTTCGACCTCGTCCAAAAAACCTAGGAAGCCGAAGTCTGAGCGGATGCGCCAGCCGTTGGTGTAGGTATCGGGCTCTAGGGAGACATCGACAAGCGCTGCGTGCTCGGCCACGCCAGGGATACTCAACGCGGTGCCCAGCACGGGGTGCTCAAGGACTGCGACATGCTCCACGCCGAAGTAACTAGTCGCGAGCGGGTAAAGCGCCATAGAAAGTCACTCCCAAGGTTAAAGGCCGGTAAACAATGCTGAGCCCATTTTACGCATATGGGGGTAAGGCTGATGCCAGCTTTATATCCAGCGAGTTTTTATTAATGTGTAGACAGCTCTTTAAAAGTGACGCCTGAAAATAGAATAGGAGTAGGCGGAATCAAGCGGTGGATGCGCCACGCTTGAATAGTTCGTTAAGTATTTCACGTGGGGTTGCGCCGCCGAGGATT
>NZ_JASPJA010000016.1:0-38673 GCF_030232125.1 Corynebacterium sp. MSK071
CCTTAACATCCTTCGGAGTCCAACGCGTCACAACTACCTCCCGGTCGAAGTGGCGCATTCACCCCTTGACAGCACGCATCACATTGATGATTATTGCCCGCAATTTCACGGTGACGACGCTTCTGCGCATCCTCGCCCGCGGCTGCATAATTACACTCATCGGCCTCGCTCTACTGCCCCTTGGAGGTGAGATTCAGGTCGTCCTAGTAGTAATTGGCATCACCATGATGTTGCTGTGCTGGGTTCCCCCGTTGCACTGGGCCTGGAAGCTAATCCTATTCGCTGCCGCCACCGTAGCCGCGACCGTGAAATACGCTCCGCTGACCCTACCGCAGGTCTACCCACTGCTGGCCTATATCGCATATTTCCTCGCCGGCATGCTGCTCTATGAAATCTATATTCGCAAGCAACGCGCAGCTGCGCAGTGGGTTTCCACTGCGATAGCCGGCATCGTTGCCGCTATCGGTTTTTACTTCCGCTTTACTACGGACATTCCTGGCTGGCTACGTTTTACCGGCCACACCGGCGTCGTGGGTGAGATCATGCTGTCCATTGTCGTCGCTGCAGTCGTCCTGCACCTCTGCCTGCTTGCTGGTCGAGCTGCGCCCAAGCTGGTCTATCCCTTTGCTGCGCTGGGTGCGATGTCGCTGAGCATCTACATCTTGCACGTGCTCACCGCCTACTACTGGCAAAGCCACATCGCCCTGCACAACACCGCCTGGGCCTGTGCCTTCATTGCCCTCTTCCTCGTTATCGCAACCCTGTGGCGCCGCCTGATAGGGAAGGGGCCGGCCGAATGGGCCGTCGCCAAAGCTATTGCCATCGCCGTTCCTGCCGGAAAGAAGGACTAATCATGCAGCACAAAATTTTCCCCGCCTTGCTCGCCGCCAGCATCGTGGCACTGACTGCCGCCCCGGCCACTGCACTCGAACACGGTGATCCAGCAACGGACTTCCCGGAGGCCCGCACCGTCGCCCAACTCAAGATAGGACGCGTGGGTAGTTTCGGTGATTGTACCGGTACTCTCGTGGCCGTCCAATGGGTGCTCACCGCACGTCACTGCCTCGAGTCCGTGAATAACACGGGTACCCAGGCCCGCATTAACGGAACCACCTACGACACTGATTCCTGGGCACTGTCCCCGCTTTCCGACGCCGCCCTTCTCCACCTCACCGCCCCTGTCACCGATACAAAGCCCGCAGAGATTTCCACCCAAGTTCCGGAACCGGGCAAACGCGGCACACTCTACGGCTGGAGCAGTAGTTCTTCTATGGCGCGCCGCGGTCAGCTGCCCCAAGCGGAAATGGAGGTGGCCGAGCTCCTCGGCGGTAGCCCCGCCGAACCTGCTGGCGCGGACGCCACTGCGGATGCTGCCGCGAGCGCTGGTGAGGATGCCGATGTCGGAGAAAGCGTTCCCGCGGCCGAGGCTATGCCGGGGCTTAAAGCACTGGAGGGTACAGAAAGCGTGCCAGCCGGCGAGGCGATGCCGGGTGGGGCGCCCGATGGCCCGATGCCGCTTATCGAAAGCGCCATCCTTGATGTTCACTCCACCGGCCGAGCCGGTATGCAAGGCGGCGACTCCGGTGGCCCCTTCTTTGTCGACGGTAAACTCGCCGGACTCGCCACGGCGGGCACCGCGAACGGGGACCCAGACCTGCCTTCACCTAGCGCGGCTATTACCACGCTGGCCGGCACCAAGGACTGGATCGAGGGAGTGGTAAGCGGACGCGATAAGGAAGCGATTCTCACCGCGGAAACCACTCCCGAACCGCCGAAAACCCCGCAGACCAGCGCCGACCACGCTTGGCTTTATGCCGAAATAGCAGTGCTAGGTCTTATTGCCGCCGCGGTAGTATCCCGCATTCCCGGCCTACGGGGGTGCAAGCACTAGAAAATCTCGATGCGCCCGCCCAGGGACTCGGATTGGCGCAGCTGCGCTACCCACTTCGGACCGCCTGGGTGCAGGCGCAGCACCGGGCGGGAAGAAATCTTGACCGGGGAAACCGATTCCTTGCGCGCGCCAGAACGGGCATCGATACGGGTGCGGGCGCGATAACCGGCGTCGGAAAGCTCGGCGATGGAAGGCTCGGGGGAGTCGAGCTTCTCGCGGGCGTCGCGAAGCAGATCCAAGGCCTCGTCCAAAGCCTCCACCAACGCCGGGGCATTGGTTTCGCACATCTGCTGCACTAGCTCTGGGTGCGTACCGGCCACGCGCGTGGCGTCCTTGAAGGAACCGGCAGACAGGGACTGCGCCAAGATTCCGCCGTTATCGCCCACCACGGCGAGAATTTCGGCGAAGACATGCGGCAGGTGGGAAATGCGCGCCACCGCAGCATCGTGGTTAGCTACGCGAATAGGAACCGCCTCCGCGTGCACCATCTGCGTCATGCGTACAACCTCGGTAAAGGTCTCAATCCACTGCTTAGGAATCTTTTCCCCACGCGCCTCGCACTCTGCGGCATAGTCATAAGTAATGCCCCACGCCGCACGGCGGAAGAGGTCCCGCTGGGAGTTATCCCAACCGGACTTGGAGGTGCCCGCCATCGGGTGGCCACCCACGTAGCGCGATTCCATGCCGCGTTCGAGGACCTGCTGGCGTACCGCGGTCTTCACGGAAACCACATCTGTAATGCCGCAGCTAGGCGCGTGCTCCTGGATGGCATCGAGGACCTCGCCCACTGCGGTCATGGGAACAGCAATCACAATGAGCGCGTTTTCCGCTTCCGCGCGGGTCAAAATAGCGGGAAGATCATCGGTGACGTCAAAGCCCTGCTTTACTGCAGTGCGGGCGCCAGAAGTGGAGTGGTTATATCCAAAAACGGGGTGTTTATATCCGGCTAGATCGCGCAGCAGAGAGCCGCCGATGAGGCCGAGGCCAATAATGCAGATAGGGCGTTGAACATCTTGAGAACTCACGGTGACAATTGTGGCACAACACGACTAATCTCACGAGGTATGAGCAACGAAAATTACTCCTTCGCGGTAACCGTCGCCCGCACTGCGGGCCAGTGGCTGGTGCGCAGCTTCAACGATGACTTCGAGGATCCGCAGACCTCCATTAATGCGGTGCGCAGCCTGCGCTCTGAGGGCGCTGCGTTCGCGCTGCTGTGTGTGGAGGATGCCTATTTCATTGCCGTGCGCCCCGTGCCGGGCGGGGTGAAGATGCTCATTTCGGATGCCACCTATGGCGTTGATGATGACTTTGCGGCCGATTTCATGGATATCAACGACCATGAAATCCCGGATGTGGACCCTGAAGAGGCCGACCCTTATGGTGAGGGCGATTTCGATATCTTCGCCGATCTCGGCCTATCCGAGGATCAGGTGGGCTACATCATCGACAATGACGAAGACTGGCCTTCTGATATGTTGCTGCGCATCGCCGGCGAGCTCGGCTTCGGCGATGAACTGGAAGACATCATTGATAACGCCTGAGCCCCTCCAGCGCGCAGAGGCCCGCATGCGCCGCGCCCTGGACGTCGCCAAGTGCACCCCGGCAGGCGATGTACCGGTGGGTGCGGTGCTTTTTGACGCCACCGGAGCCGAACTCGCCACCGGAGTAAACCGCCGCGAGCAACGCGCCGATCCCACTGCCCACGCCGAGGTAGAGGCCATCCGCCAAGCAGTGCGCGTCTATGGAGACGGCTGGCGCCTTTCCGGCTGCGAACTTGTCGTCACCCTAGAGCCCTGCGCCATGTGCGCCGGTGCTTTGCAGGCTGCGCGCGTTTCTTCCGTAGTCTTCGGCGCTTTTGAACCCAAGACCGGCGCGTGCGGCTCGCTTATCGATGTCCTGCGTGCCCCCACCGCCCCCTTTGCCCCGCAGGTTCGCGGCGGCGTTCTGGAAGAGGAATGCGCAATGTTGCTCAGAAACTTCTTCGGCGACCTGCGCTGAAAGTGCGTACACTGGTGCTCATACATTATCCGTCTACTCAAAGGAGTGATTATGGGCGATTTGGAAAACAAGAAGGATGGCCTCGTAGGCAAGGCAAAGGAAGCCTACGGCGAAGCTACCGATAACAAGGACGTAGCTAACGAGGGCAAGGCCGACCAGGTCACCTCCGAGGCTAAGGACAAGCTGTCCGACGCTGCCGAGGGTATCAAGGACAAGGCTAACGAGGTTATCGGCGGCCTGAAGGACGACTAATCCTCATCCGTATTTCTGCATATCGCTGCGCTGGCACCCCGCTGGCGCAGCGATTTTGTCGCTCGGGCGCACTCCCGTAATCTGGAACGCGGTGGCGTGTCCGAGCGGCCGAAGGTGATCGCCTCGAAAGCGATTGTTGGGTAACCCCCAACCGCGGGTTCAAATCCCGCCGCCACCGCACCGAGATCCCGGTCTGTTTGCGCAGGCCGGGATTTTCTTTTTCCCGGCTAGGCCGCGGGGCACGGGGGGAGGGGCCCGGCTGGCCGCCAGCTGTGAAAACTGGGACGCAGGTGGCTTCGCGATAGGGGATTATAGGGTGCGGCCACTACACTAGGGCGAAGTTCACCCCGTCCCCCACGTGAATGCGAAGGTACATCTACCCGTGGCTACATTGCTTTATCGTCTTGGGCGCTGGTCTTTCCTCCATAAGTGGAAGGTCATCGTGGCATGGCTGCTGCTGCTCGCCGCCGTTGGCGGTGCCGCCGCCTTGCTGATGAAACCGATGACGAGCGAGTTCTCCATTAAGGGAACCCCGTCTATCGATGCCACCTATAAGACCATGGACCTCTTCCCAGAGGGCGGCAACCCTGCCAATTCACCCTCGGTCAACGTGGTCTTCAAGGCCCCAGATGGCCAGAAGCTTTCTGATCCAGCAAACCGCGAGGCCATCGACGCCACCATCTCCTACCTCGAGGACAACCTGAAGATGGGCGATACCACGCGCTTTGGCAACCCGCTTGAGGTCTCGCCCCGTCTGCAAGATCAGGTCATCCACCAATTCACGGATATGGGGCTGCCGGAAGCATCCGCCCGCGCTGACGCGGATAACCTCGCGATGGTCAATGACGATGAGACCATCGCGTATACCACCTTCAATTTTGACGCCGAGTCGCCTTATAGCGTGGAGCAAGCAGATAAAGACACCGTCACGGAGGCGATGAATATCGCCCGCGACCGCGGCCTTACCGTCGAAGGCAATGGCGCCGGCTTTGGCGATGAGATCGCGGTCAACTCCACCTCCGAGATTATCGGCCTGGGCGTCGCCTTCCTCGTGCTCATTTTTACCTTCGGCTCGCTGGTGGCCTCGGGGATGCCATTGGTTTCCGCCGTCATTGGCGTGGGACTCGGCGCGCTGGGCATGTTTATTGCCACCCACTGGATTGAGCTCAATAATATGACCCCGGTTCTGGCCATCATGATCGGCCTGGCTGTGGGCATCGACTATGCGCTGTTTATTCTTTCGCGCTACCGCGCCGAGCGCCGCCGCATGGATGGGCCCGATGCCGCAGGCATGGCGGTGGGTACGGCCGGCTCCTCCGTGGTCTTTGCCGGCGCGACGGTCTTTACCGCGCTCTTCGCGCTCATCATTGCGCGCATTGGCTTCCTCACGGCCATGGGCTTGGCCGCCGCCGGCACCGTCGCGATCGCCGTCTTGGTCTCGCTCACGCTCATCCCTGCGATGCTGGGCTTGCTGGGCGATAAGGCCTTCCATGGCCGAATCCCCGGCGTGGCCGGCAACCCGACCCGCAAGGGCAAGCGCCGCCGCGGGCCCACCATGGGCAACCGGTGGGTGCGTTTAGTCCAGAAGGTGCCCGGCCTGGCTATGGCGCTGGTCGTGCTCTCCTTGGGGGCTATGACCGCGCCGGTACTCCAGATGGAGCTTGCCCTTCCGGCCGATACCACGTCGAACCCCGATACCACCCAGCGCAAGGCCGCCGACATCATGTCCGAGGGCTTTGGCCCCGGCGTCAACGGTCCTTTCCTCGCCGTGGTCGATGCCCACACGGTCAACGCGGAATCCGGCGCCTTGGCCCCGCTTGTCGACGCCCAGTCCCAACCCGAACCAGCCCCAGCCCCCGCACCCGCTCCCGCGCCGGAGCAGGACGCGGCCGAGAATGCTGCCCCCGAAGAGGAGATGCCTGAGCAGCCGCTGGGGGACCAGCCCTCAGCCGAGCCGGAGATCGCCCCGGCCGCTGAGGTGGTAGACACCTCCGCAGAGGATAAGGCCGCGCTCGCGTCCTTCCTCTACACCGCGGACCAGCTCAAGGGCTTGGGCGGGGTGAAGCACGCGCAGATTGTCGGCCTGAGCCAGGACAAGCGCGCCGCACAGATAATGGTTACCCCTGAAACCGCGCCCACGGACGCCGCAACGGTGAACGTTGCGCACGCGCTGCGCTCGGCCACCGGCGAGATCGAGGACGCCACCGGTACCGACATCGGCCTGACCGGCCTGACGGCCGTGCAGCTCGATATCACCGAGCGCCTCGAGGAAGCCATGGTGCCGTACCTGGCCATCGTCGTGGGTCTGGCCATTGTGCTGCTGCTGTTGGTCTTCCGCTCCATCTTGGTGCCGCTGGTTGCGGGCTTGGGCTTCCTGTTGTCCGTCGGCGGCGCCTTCGGCCTGACCGTCCTGGTCTGGCAGGAAGGCCTGTGGAACCTGGTGCCCGCGCCGGGCCCGCTGATTTCCTTCATGCCCATCTTCCTCATCGGCGTGACCTTTGGCCTCGCGATGGACTACCAGGTCTTCCTGGTCACCCGCATGCGCGAGCACATTTCTCGCCACCCGGAGGGCACCGGCGGGCGTTATAGCGCCGTCGACGAGGCCACCATCACCGGCTTTACCCAAGGCGCCCGCGTGGTAACGGCCGCAGCCATCATTATGATTTCGGTCTTCGTGGCGTTTATTAACCAGCCGCTGCCATTTATCCAGATCTTCGGCTTTGCCTTGGCCGCCGGCGTGCTTTTCGACGCCTTCTTTATCCGCATGACCCTCGTCCCCGCCACCATGTTCCTTATGGGCCGCGCGACGTGGTGGATGCCAAAGTGGCTGGCCAAGATTCTGCCCACCCTGGACATCGAAGGCACCGCCCTGGAAGAAGAATGGGAAGCTAAACACGCCACCCCAGCCCCTATCCCTGCAGACAAGGAAGAAGAATAGAAATGGACTTGAGCTTCGACATCGGCAAGCGCCTGCCCGAAGGTCCCGGCAAGCACGGCCGCAGCGGTGTCATCCGCACCCCACACGGCGATATTCAGACCCCGGCCTTCATCCCGGTGGCCACTAAAGCCACGGTAAAGACCCTGACTCCGGAGCAGATTCGCTCCACCGGCGCGCAAGCCATTTTGTCGAATGCGTACCACCTTTACCTGCAGCCAGGCCACGACATTGTGGACGAGGCCGGCGGCGTGGCGGAGTTTGAAAACTGGCACGGCCCGACCTATACCGACTCCGGCGGCTTCCAGGTGATGTCGCTGGGCGTAGGTTTCAAGAAGGTCCTTGCGATGGATATCGCGGAACTTAGCGATAAGGACATCCGCGCGGCTAAGAAAGAGCGCATGGCGCAGGTGGACGAGGACGGCGTGGATTTCAAATCCGTTATCGACGGCTCCAAGCACCGTTTCACCCCCGAGAAGTCCATGCAGATCCAACACGGGCTGGGGGCAGACATCATGTTCGCCTTCGACGAGCTGACCACGCTCGTTGATACGCGTACCTACCAGGAAGAATCCGTCGCGCGCACGCACCGCTGGGCTAAGCGCTGCCTGGATGAGCACGACCGCCTCACTCGCGAGCGCACCCATCGGCCGAAGCAGTCCCTGTGGGGCGTCGTTCAGGGCGCGCAGTATGAGGACCTGCGCCGCCAGGCCACCCGCGGCCTGCTCGACCTCGATCGCACCGCCCGCGAGGAAGGCAAGCGCGGCTTTGGCGGTTTTGGCATCGGCGGCGCGCTGGAGAAGGAAAACCTGGGCACCATCGTTGGCTGGGTCTGCGATGAGCTACCCGAGGACAAGCCGCGCCACTTGCTCGGCATCTCCGAGCCGGATGATATTTTCACCGCAGTCGAGGCCGGTGCCGACACCTTCGACTGCGTGGCGCCGACCCGCTTGGCGCGCCGCGGCGGCGTCTACACCCTCGACGGCCGCATGAACCTCACCAATGCGCGCTTTAAGCGCGATTTCGCTGGCGTCGACGAGGAATTCGGCGGCTACGTATCCGAGAACTATTCCCGCGCCTACCTGCACCACCTGCTCAAGGCGAAGGAATTCCTTGCGGGCACGCTGTGCACCATCCACAACGTGGAGTTCATGATTCGCCTGGTGGATAATATCCGCGCCGCCATCGACGGCGGCTACTACGAGGCCTACCGCGATGAATTCCTCGGCCGCTACTACGCCGGCAAGTAGTCCTCGCGCTTTTTAACCCACGAGATAACCATGGCCGTCACCGGCAGCATGACGGCCTCCACCAGGGTCTTCCACACGAATCCCACGATGACGTAGTTAATAAACCTGCCCACGGTGTCCACGCCGATTACCGGCGCGGCGATGGCGCAAAACAGCAGCGTATCGCCGAACTCGCCCACCACGGTAGAGGCGATAAGGCGCGCGAAAAGCCCCTTTTCGCCCGAGCGCTTCTTCATCGCAGTCAGCGTCCAGGCATTGAGTAGCTGGCCCACGAGATAGCCGGCTAGCGAGGCGGCCAGAATCTGCGGCATCAGGCCAAGCGTGGCCGCGAAGGCCTCCTGGCCCTCATAGAAATCGGCCGCCGGCAGCCAAATGGCGATATAGAAGCACACGGCCGCCAAGATGGCCATCGCGAATCCGATGTAGACCGCGCGCCGGGTGGATTTAAAGCCATAGCACTCGGAGAGCACGTCGCCGACGATATAGGCCAGCGGGAATAGAAAGAAGGCACCGTCGGTCACCAGCGGGCCGAGCTGGACGCCCTTGGTGGCGTTGATATTGGAAATCAGGAAGGTCACCACAAACACGGTGACCAGCCAAGGGTAGAGAGTAGAGCGGACGGGAATGAAGCGCACTTCAGCGCCGTTCGTTTTTTCCATACCCGCCATTGTGCCAGTCCGTAGACTGTGGGCATGAATTCTGCGACCACCGGCGCCGGCCGCTATGCGCCGAGCCCCTCTGGCGATCTGCATTTTGGCAACCTCCGCACGGCGCTTCTGGCGTGGCTTTTTGCCCGCTCGACGGGGCGGCGCTTTGTGGTGCGCGTGGAGGACATCGATAAGCAGCGCTCTTCCCAGGAATCGGCCGAGCGCCAGCTGGCGGACCTACGCGCGCTCGGACTGGATTGGGACGGTGAGGTCATCTACCAGCACGATCGCGACGCTGCCTATGAGCAAGCCTTGGCCCAGCTGCCCACCTACGAGTGCTATTGCTCGCGTAAGGACATCCGCGAAGCCTCCCGGGCCCCGCACGCTATTCCCGGCCAGTACCCGGGCACCTGCCGCAACCTCACCGAAGACCAGCGCGCGGCCAAGCGTGCCGAGCTTGCGGCCCAGAATCGCCAGCCCGCCCTTCGCCTGCTTGCCGACGTCCCCACTTTCACCATCCACGACGCCCTCCACGGCACCTATACCGGCGACGTGGATGACTTCATCCTGCGCCGCGGCGGCCAAGACACCGGCTGGGCGTATAACTTGGCCGTCGTCGTCGACGATGCGTTCCAAGGTATCGACCAAGTCGTCCGCGGTGATGATCTGCTCTCCTCCGCGCCGCGCCAGGCCTACCTGGCCTCGCTGCTCGGCATCGCAGCGCCGGAGTATATCCACGTCCCGCTCGTGCTCAATGAATCTGGCGATCGCCTAGCCAAGCGCGACGGTGCGGTGACCATGCGGGAAATGGGGGAGGTGGGGGACGTCGTCAAACAGCTGGCGGCCTCCCTGGGATATGAAGCCGACAGCGCCGCAGAGCTGCTCGCGCAATTCGAACCCGATCGCTTGCCTCCTGATCCCTATACCTGGCACGGGTAAAATCTGGGCCCATGGACGTTCTTTTGGTGCTCATTGGGCTCATGCTGCTGACCGTGTTCGTCGTCGCCATTGGCGACAAAATTGGGCTGCCGTGGCCGGCGTTGCTGACGATCATCACCGCCTGCGCCGTCTTCGTGCCGGGGCTACCCAGGTTTGAACCGCCCACCGAGCTCATCCTGCCGATTTTCCTGCCGCCGCTGCTGTGGGCGCTGGCCCGGCGCACCTCGTGGGGCGTTATCCGTGAACAATGGGTGACTATCTTGAGCCTATCCGTGCTTTTGGTGGTCGCCACCACGCTGGCCGTTGGCTTCACGGCCTATGCCTTCCTGCCCGGTATCAGCCTGGCTGCGGCCATCCTCATCGGTGCAGCCATCGCCCCGCCGGACCCCGTCGCCGTTGACGCCGTGGCCGAGCCCGCCGGCATCCCGCGCCGCATCATCACCACCTTGCAGACCGAGGGCTTGTTTAATGACGCCGCTTCTATCGTCGCCTTCAATCTCGCGCTGACGGCCGTGACCCAAGGCGATGAGCTCTCCTTCGGCGGTGGTGTGCTCAACTTCTTCTACTCCGCATTCGTCGCGGGCGGCCTGGGGTGGGTCGTCGGCCGGCTGGTGGCGCTGTTTATTACCCACGTCCATGACGTCACCGCGCGCAACGCGCTGACCTGGGTGACGCCATTTGCCGTCTACCTCATCGCGGAGGAACTCGGTGCCTCCGGCGTTATCGCCGTGGTCATCGCGGCCGTAGAACTTAATTCCCGGGCCGATATCCAGGCCGAGGACCGCCTATCCGGTCAGTCCTTCTGGGAGACCATCGAACTGCTCTTTACTGGCGTGGCCTTCGGACTCATTGGCCTGACGGTCAATACCGCCATCGGCGAAGTGGGCTCGGACCTGTGGCATTCGGTGGTCGTGGGCGTCATCTTGTCCCTCGTGGCCTTTGTTGTCCGTTTGGTGTGGATGTATGCCTATTACCGCATCAACGTCTCCCGCGGCCGCCCACGGGTTGCGCCGCTGCGCCTGCAAGAGGTACTGCTGATGACGTGGTCCGGCATGCGTGGACTTGTCACTTTGGCGCTGGTTTTGTCCATCCCGGCGGGCGTGTTTAGTTTCCACCATGAGCTCGCCGTCATCGCGTTGACGGTCTTGCTGGCCACGATGGTGGTGCCCGGCCTGCTCTTGCCGTGGTTGATGGAGCGACTCGACCTCACGGAAGCCTCCCAGATTGCCAGCGATAAGATGCGCGCTGCCGTGGTTGGCCGTGCGCGTGCGGCCAGCATCGAGGCACTGTCGAACTTCCGGCCGGATGGGCATATCGCGCCCGACGCCGAAAAGGTGGATCCGGAAATTTCCGCCAACGTTATCCAATGGCTGGAAGACCGGATTGGTGATGGCGAGGATGTTTCCGAAGACTCCCGCAAGCAACGCGCCTGGCAGTTCCGCCACGTAGCTCTGGAGGCCCGCCGGACCGCTCTGACGGCGGCACAGGAGGAGCTGCTGCGCATGCGCGGCTACCGCGCCTATAACCCGGCCATCGTGGACGAGGTGCTGGAAGAAATCGACCGCATGGTCCTAGGCACCAAGCGCCACTAGGCTGGGCGGCATGAATGCCTTCGATTATGCGCAGCTTGAGGACGCGCTGGATTATCTCTATGACTTCCTCGACCAGGATCTGGCGGATCGCGTGCGTGCCGAGCGTGAATACGTTCCAGAAGGGATGGAAGGCTTGCTTGCCGACGACTCCCTCGACGACTACGTCTGGCTGTGGATCAAAGACTCAGGCCCGAACGGCTTCCGGCAGTACCTGCGCGACGGAGGCTATCCCGAGGCCGAGGTCGCCCAGGCCTTCCTCTGGGCGCGCACTGAGTGGGGCATGAACACCCCGCCGCATATTGCGTGGCTAAAAGAAGACGGCTACGAACCGCCGGTCATCGATTAGCGGCTAGCGCGGCGTCGGCTAGCGCGGCCGAGCGCAGGTATAACAAAAATCCCGGCTCCGTTGCTATGCAGCAGGAGCCGGGATTTCCTGTGGCGGAGGATGTGGGATTTGAACCCACGAGGGGCGTGAACCCCGCACGCGTTCCAGGCGTGTGACATAGGCCGCTAGTCGAATCCTCCGAGAAGAAACATTAGCAGCCGTGGCAATTATTTTACCAATCGCCAGGTCAGGGCGTGTTTTCGGAGAATTTTAACCGTTGTGTGGTGGCTAGGTATCGAGAGCGGTACCCGCGAGCGGCGGAGGGCTGCGCGGCCGGAGTCCCATTTGGCTAAACCGGCGCTCGGGCGTTAGAGTAAGTGGCAGGATTCCGCGTGGCGTCCATCCTCTGAACTCCCCCAGGGCAGGAATGCAGCAAGGGTCAGGAGGCTCTGACGGGTGCGCGGGGTCCCCTTTTTGTATGGCGTGCGTTACTATTGGGGGCTAAAAGTCGCCCTATACATGGAAGGTAGACATACGCATGTCGCTTCTTACTTTGGAATCGTCCGAACTAACTGAGCTCGCCGCTCAGGTCCGTAAGGACTACGAGGACCTTAAAGCTAAGGGCCTGAAACTGGATTTGACCCGCGGCAAGCCAGCGAAGGCGCAGCTAGACCTCTCCAACGATCTCCTCGCCCTGCCAGGCCTGGGCCATTACACCGACGCGGCCGGAAACGACCTGCGTAACTACGGCAACCAAAAGGGCATCAAGGAACTGCGCGACATCTGGGGCAAGCTGACCAACATGGACCCCGAGCTGCTCGTGGCCGCAGATTCTTCCTCCCTGAACATCATGTTTGACCTGATTTCTTGGGCGTTCCTCTTCGGCACCAATGATTCCGCGCAGCCGTGGAGCAAGGAAGAAAAACTCAAGTGGATCTGCCCAGTGCCGGGCTATGACCGCCACTTTGCCATCACGGAGCAATTTGGCTTCGAGCTGGTGACGGTGCCGATGGAAGAAGACGGGCCGGATGTAGAGGCCGTCGAAAAGCTGGTGGCGGACCCGACAGTCAAGGGCATGTGGGTGGTGCCGATGTTCGCCAACCCCACCGGCGCCGTGATTTCTGAGGACAAGGCCCGCCGCCTCGCCCGCATGCAGGCTGGCGCACCGGATTTCCGCATCGTGTGGGATAACGCCTACGCCGTGCATACCTTGACGGAAGAATTCCCGGAAATCCTGCCGATTCTGGATATCGCCGCGGAAGAAGGCAACCCGAACCGCTTCTGGGCCATGTCCTCCACCTCGAAGATTACCTTCGCGGGCGCGGGCGTGGGTTTCTTCGGCACCTCGGAAGACAACCTCGAGTGGTACCTAGAGCATGCCGGCATTCGCGGCATCGGCCCGAATAAGATTAACCAGCTGGCGCACCACGAGTTCTTCGGCTCCGCAGAAGGGGTGCGCGCGGTGATGCGCCGCCACGCCGCGCTGATTAAGCCGAAGTTCGATGCGGTGCTGCGCATCCTGGAAAAGCGCCTGGGCGAGTACGAGGTGGCGCAGTGGACCAACCCGAAGGGTGGCTACTTCATCTCCCTCGACGTTGTCGACGGCACCGCCAACCGCGTCTGGGAGCTTGCGCGCGACGCCGGCATCCTGCTTACCCAGGCGGGCTCGGCCTTCCCTTATGGCCAGGACGACAATGACCGCAATATCCGCCTCGCCCCAACCCTGCCGCCGCAGGAAGAGGTCGAGACCGCGATGGACGGCGTCGCTACCTGTGTGCTGCTTGCCGCCGTGGAGAAGCTGGGGGCCTAAAATCAACGCCGACGAGTCTGCCCTGTGGCTGAGCGAGATTATCCCGGCGCCGCTGGAGTTCCGCTACGTCGATGAGCGCCGGCTAGGCCTCGCCGCGCTTGCCGACGCCCAATCGCTCGCCCTCACCACCACCTTCAACAACACCGACACCGGCCTGCAGAGCCAGGACGACGGCACCGATGTGCGCTGCGAGCTGTTGACGGTGGCGCGTACCGGGCAGCCCGAGGTGGCTGCCGCCGTAAACGCCGCGGCCGATACTTTCGAGAAGGCCGACGGTCTGCTTCCGGCGCAGCCGGGCGTGATGCTGCCGTCCATCCTCGACGCGCCGGGAATTACCGTCCACCACGGACTCTTCATCGCGCCGTACCTGTGGGGCGGGCGGACCCCGCAATTTCGCGAAGAGGGCCGCCTGACCCTCATCCTGCAGCTGGTCATGCTGACGGATTCGGAATATGCGTTTGGGGTAGAAGAGGGCGTCGGCAAGCTGCAGGGGGCAGTGGCCGAGCAGGGCATTGACCTGCTGGACTGGTCGCGCGAGGGTTAGCCGGTAAACTGGCTAACCGTGGCTTTATACCGGAAATACCGTCCAGCAACGTTCGCGGAGGTCGTGGGCCAAGAGCAGGTCACTACGCCGCTATCCGCCGCCCTCGATGCAGGGCGCATCAACCACGCCTATCTCTTTTCCGGCCCGCGCGGCTGCGGCAAGACCTCCTCGGCGCGAATTATGGCCCGTTCGCTCAACTGCGAGCACGGGCCGACCTCGACGCCGTGTGGCAAGTGCGATTCCTGCGTCTCCCTGGCCCCCGGCGGCCCCGGAAACTTGGACGTGACGGAGCTTGACGCCGCCTCGCATAATGGCGTGGAAGACATGCGGGAGCTGCGCGATCGCGCCTACTACGCGCCGGCCGAATCGCGCTACCGCATCTTCATCATCGACGAGGCGCATATGATTTCGCCCTCCGGCGCTAACGCGCTGCTCAAGGTAGTGGAGGAGCCGCCGGAGCACGTCATTTTCATCTTCGCGACCACGGAGCCGGAGAAAATTATCGGCACCATTCGCTCGCGTACCCACCACTATCCCTTCCGCTTGCTGACCCCGCCGGCCATGAAGGGCTTGCTGCAGCGCACCGTCGCGGCCGAGGGCGTGCATGTCGAGGACGCCGTATACCCCATGGTCATTGAGGCGGGCGGTGGTTCCCCGCGCGATACGTTGTCCTTGCTGGACCAGCTGCTGGCCGGTGCCGGGCCCGATGGCCTGACCTATGACCTCGCCCGGCCGCTTTTGGGTGTCACCGATGTTTCGCTGCTTGACGACGCCATCGACACCCTCGCCAACCAAGACAAACCCGGCCTCTTCGCGATGGTGGACCATGTCATCGAGGCCGGCCACGACCCGCGTCGCTTCGCTATCGATTTGCTCGACCGCCTGCGCGATCTGATGATCCTGCAGGCTGTGCCCGGCGCTATCGAGGCCGGCCTCGTCTCCGCGCCCACCGACCGCGCTTCTGTGCTTACCGCCCAGGCGCAGCGTTTTTCCGGCCCGCAGCTGACCTACTTGGCTTCCACGGTCAACGACCGCATCAGCGATCTCACCGGCGCGACGTCGCCGCGCCTGCTGCTGGAAATCATGTGCGCGCACCTGCTTATCGGGTCCACCGGCCCCGCGGCCACCGGCGCCGCTGTCCCCGCGGCCGCGCCCGGAGCGCCCGTGCCTGCCGGCCCTGCGACCCCGGGCGGTGCCGCCGCGGCAACCTCAGCTGTCGCAGGTGCCCAAGACCCCCAGTCCGCTGCGGCCGCCATTATCGCGCGCCGTCGCGCCAAGTCCCAGGAGCAGCACTCCGCTGGCTCTGAGCCCGCCCCTCAGCCGCAAACGCAAACCCAGCCCCCGGCTAAGACCGCGCAATCGTCCGCCGAGCAGCAAACCCCGCAGCAACAACAGCAGCCGCAGGTAGAGCCGCAGCCGCAGTCGGAGCCGGAGCCGCAAGAGTCCCAGGATCCGTGGCAGCGCGAACGGCGCATACCGCAGTCGGCGCCGGCCCAGCAGGAGCGGCAGGAGCAGCGCGAGCCATTGGAGAAACCCGTACCGGCCCGCGCGGAGGAATCCGCCCAGGAAGCAACGGCGCGATCTGGGGGCCAGCCCGCTGCGGAGACGGCGTCGGAAAGAGTGTCGGAAACGGCGCAACCGCAGGCAACGCAAGAGCCGGAAGGCGACTTTGCGGAAGCCGTGAGGGAGAAATGGGTGGCGTTGAGGGGGAGCGTCGGAAAGCGGAATAAGGTAGCGGAAATTATGCTTGCCGAAGCCCGCGTGCTTGGCTTCCGCGATGGCACGCTAACGCTGGGACACACCACCGGTGCCCTTGCCGAGCGAATCAATGCGCCCGCCAATAACGCCGTTATCGTGGAGGTACTCAAGGAGGAGTTCCAGCGCGATGTGGCCGTGACCTGCGTGGTAGGCACTGACCCGAAGACCGCCGGTTTCAATGCCCCACGGCCGGCGCAGCGCAAGGAGGCGTGGACACCGAATCAGCCCGCGCGCGAGCCTGCCGACGACCAGGAGGCGGAGAGTAAGCAGGAAAACACGCCGGGCTGGCGCTCGCGCATCGCACGGGCGACGCAGGCCGCCAAGCAGCGCGATGAATCGCAGTTCAGCAACGGCGTGCCGCTGCCGCCCGAACCCGAGCCGGAGCCCGATGAGGTACCGCCCGAGGAACCGCCGGCCTATACCCGCGATGACGAAGAACGCGACATGATGGAGGCCGCGCAGTCCACCGGTGAAATGGATCATCGCAGCGCTACCGAGGTAGCTATGGAATTGCTGGAGCGGGAACTAGGCGCGCGGCGTGCCTAGGCGGCGAGCACGGTACACTCGGGCGGTAGCGAAATTTAAAGTTGATTTAGAAAGGAAACACCATGGCTGACCAAGACCCAATGCAGCAGGCAAATGACATGAACGACCTCATCGCGCAGGCCGCGCAGGTGCAGGCGGATCTGCAGAAGGCGCAGGAAGAAATCCTCGCTACCAACGTCGAGGGCCAGGCAGGCAATGGCCTGGTCAAGGTGACCATGACTGGCGGCGCCGAGCTCGTGGACTTGCAGATTGATAAGTCCATCGTGGATCCAGAGGACGTCGATACGCTGCAGGACCTGGTTATGGGTGCGTTCAAGGAGGCCCACGCTGCGGCCGGCCGCCTGGCACAGGAGAAGATTGGCCCGCTGTCCCAGGGCATGGGCGGCCAGGGCGGCCCGTCTTTTGAGGATGTCTTCGGCGGCAACCAGTAGCCCGCGCGATACGATATAAGGCCGTTGCCCCGGGGTGGGGCGGCGGCTTTTGCCGATTTTGGGAGTAATTGATGTTTGAAGGACCTCTGCAAGACCTCATCGACGAGTTTTCGCGCCTGCCGGGAATCGGCCCGAAGTCGGCGCAGCGCATCGCGTTTCACGTTTTGCACATGGAACCCGAGGACATCGAGCGGCTGCAAAACGCGCTGGGCGCGGTGCGCGACGGCGTGACCTTCTGCCGCATTTGCTGCAATATTTCGCGTGAGGATGTCTGCCGCATCTGCATTAACTCGCAGCGCGACGCCTCTACTATCTGCGTGGTCGAGGAGCCTAAGGATATCCAGGTTATTGAGCGCACCGGCGAGTATGAGGGCCGCTATCACGTTTTGGGCGGCGCGTTGGACCCGCTGGCGAATGTGGGTCCGCGTGATTTGAATATCTCCACACTGCTGCAGCGCCTAGGCGGCGTGTTGCCGGACCGAGAGCTTGCAGACTCCACCCCCGAAACCCCGCTTTACGACGCCACCCCCACCATCCACGAAGTCATCCTCGCCACCGACCCCAATACGGAGGGCGAGGCGACCGCCGCATACCTGGTGCGCTTGCTGCGCGACTTCCCTGATTTGAAGATCACCAGGTTGGCCTCCGGCATGCCGCTCGGAGGCGATTTGGAGTTTGTGGACGAGCTCACCTTGTCTCGCGCGCTTTCCGGCCGCCTGACCATATAGCACGTTGAGCGCCCTGGCCAGTACTGGGCGAATGCGGAGCTACAGCGGCTAGGGCACGGCGGCCGTAGGCCCGGTTCGCGCTCGGCCGGTGAATACCGGCGGGCCGTGCGCCTCCTTTGTCGTCGTGCTGCATCTGCTGCTGCGCCCGCTGCGCCTGTTGTCGGGTTCGTTGCTGTGCCCTATGTGTGTATGCCTGTCCTGGCTAGCGGGCGGGAGCCAGGCGATCCGGCCCCGAATGCGCGCCATCCGGCCGCGGCCCGGCAGCCCGTTGATGGAGTTGTGGTACGGGCACAATAGCGTCATGTTCTCAGGATGGGTGTGGCCGCCGCGGGAGTATTCGATGAGGTGGTGGGCTTGGCATTCGGAGGTGGGGCGTCGGCAAGCGGGCCAGGCGCAGCGGGCGCCTTCGGCCTCGAGCATGCGGCGTTGCTTTGCGGAGGCCTGCCGGGTGCGGTAGAGGTTGACTGGGCCGCGCTCGGGATGGATGAGCGTGAAGAGTCCCGCGCCGGCTAGGGTGCGGCGGACTAGTTCGGCGCCGGTGATGGTGGCGCCGTTGGTCATAGCGAGGCGGATATCCTCGCCGTTTCCGGCGAGGATTTTCAGGTAATCCGGCAGCTCGATGATGACATTGGTGGTCACGGTAGCGGGCACGGCGGCGCGGGAGCCGTTAAGCCAGGCCAGCGGGTCGGATTTAGCGGCGGCCCAGATATCGGCCATTTGTGCGGCGGGGCCGGTGAAACTCAGGGTGGTTTTCTCCCCGTGCATAATCCGGCGTCCGCCGTCTTCGCGCTCGGGCGGAGGGTTGAATTCGCGCAGCAGACGGGTAGCCGCGCGCGAGACGTGCGCGGTGGTGCCGGCGGTGGCGCAGAGCTGCTCGCGGAATTGCCAGCGCTTGGTGGGGTCGCTAATGCTGCGCGAGCGACGGGCGATGAGCGCGAGGGTCTCTAAGCAGTGGTGATTGCGGCGCGCGGCGGCCAGTGCGCGGGCTTGGTAGCGCGAATGGCTGGTGGGCGAGAGAAAGGCCGCGGCGGTCCGGCGCAGGGTGCGCGCTTGGTCCGCGGGCAGGGGCAGGCTGGAGGCGGCGTGGACCTCTTCGAGAAGATCCACGCCGCGCTTAGCGATGTCGCCCAGCTGCTCCAATAACGTCATGCCCCGCAGCCTATTGGCGTGGGATGCGCGGCTACAAGGGGCAACGGCCGGGCCTGTGGATAACTCGGGGTTTCAGGGCCGTCGGGCGCAGTTATCCACAGTTATGGGCCTATCTTTGGGAGCGCGGGGGCTCGGAGGCGTTGAAACGTTCGACGCGCAGGCGGTCAACGGCCGGAATTTCAAGCGGCTCAAGATCCGCGAGGGTCACGCCCATCGCTTGGGCGAGGAGGAGATCGGCCAGCTGCGGGTTTCGGGCCAGCGCCGGGCCGTGCATATAGGTGGCGATGACGCTGCCTTGGACGGCGCCTTCGTAGGTGCGCTGGGTGGAGCCATCGGCAAGGTCGGCGGTGGCGGCCTGGTCTGCATTGCCATTGCCACGGGTGAGCGTGCCGAGGGGCTGCGCGGAGGGGCCAAGGATGGTAGCGCCCAAGTGGTTTTCAAAGCCCGTGAGCGGCTCTGTGAGGTCCGCGGTAACGCCAGCGCGGGTGGGTTCGGAAGCCACCTCGCCGATGGCACGGTCCTGCATGCCGGCCGTGGTGGCATCGAGCAGGCCGACGCCGTCGATGATGCGACCGGAGGCGCGGAAGGACTCACCCAGGACCTGCAGGCCAGCACAAATGGCAAAGACCGGGCGGCCGGCGTTGGCGGCGCGGCTCAGGCCGCCATCGGAAATCAGGTGGTCCGCGGCTAGGATTTGCGCGGTATCTTCGCCGCCGCCGAGGGTGTAGATATCCAGTGTCTCAGGCACGGGCTCGCCCAAGCGGATGGGGTGAATCTCTGCCTCGAAGCCGCGCATGCGGGCGCGCTGGCGCAGGACGAGGGCGTTGCCGTCGTCGCCGTAGGTACCGAGGACGTCGGGAAGCACTAGGCCGATATTAAGCATTGGTGGCCTCCTTGGAAAGCGCCTTCTTCAAATCGCGGAAGGCGGTGTAGTTGGCGAGGACCTCGATGCGACCCTCCGGGCAGGCGGCGAGCGCATCGAGCGGATCCGGGATGAGCTCGTGGGAGATATCGGCGTAGACCAGGCGCACCGCCAGGTCGGTGCCGCGCTCGCCGGCGGCCTTCACGCTGAGGCCATTGAAGCCTTCGAATTTCACGTCCCACAGCCAGGACATGTCAATGCCATCGGCCACCTGGCCGTTGGTGGCGATGATCAAGCCATCGGCGCTGCGGTCCACCATGGACAGCGCTTCTTGCCAGCCGGCCGGGTTCTTGGCCAGCAGCAAGCGAATCTCGCGGCCGCGCCAGTGAATGGTGGAGTAGCGACCGGCCACATCATCGATGCTTTCGGCGGCCGCAATGGCTTTGTCGAGGTCCACGCCGAAGCCTGCGACGGCGGCAGCGATGGCTTGGGCCGCGTTGCCCCGGTTAGCACGGCCAGGCAGCGCCAGGTTCAGGGGGCGTTTAGCGGTGGGGGTGATAATGCCATGCTTATCGACGCCCCACGTTGGCTGCGGCCGGCGGAATTCGCGGCCGTCGGCAAGCGGCTTGACGGCGTACCAGTCATCCTCGGTGCGCACGACGTGCCCGCCGGTGCGCGGGCAGGTAACGGAATCGCCGAGCCAGCCGGCGCCGGCCGAAACCCAGATGACATTCTTGGCGTCATAGGCCACGGAGGTCATCAGAACGTCATCGCAGTTGGCGATGACGAGCATGTCCGGGTGGGCTTCCACAGCGCCGCGCAGAGCCCGCTCGATCTTATTAATCTCGCCCACGCGGTCGAGCTGGTCGCGGGTGAGGTTGAGCAGAACTAGCGCCTGCGGGTTCAGGTTATCGGCTACGTGGGGCACGTGGAGCTCGTCCACCTCGAGTACCAGGTGGGAGGCGTCCTTGCCGGCCATGAGTGCGGAGATGATGCCGGCATCCATGTTGTCACCGCCGTCGTTGGTGGCTACGGTGTGCTCGGCGCGGACTGCAGCGGCTAGCATGCGGGTGGTGGTGGACTTGCCGTTGGTGCCGGTCACTAGCACGGCCGGGCGCCCACCGCCCAGGTTGGTCATGATGGAAGGGTCAATGGCATTGGCGATTAGACCACCGATCATTCCGCCGGCGCCACGGCCGGTGGCGCGGGAAGCGGTGGTGGCCAGCTTCGCGGCGGTAGTGGCGGTGGTGGTGCGCAACTTCCTCAGCGCACCCGGGACTCTAAAACTCATGTCCCCTAGGGTAGTCGCGCGGGCGGCTTAGTCGTTCTTTTTCCCCGCCGAGCCGCCAGAATTTCGTCGGCCCCTGCCGCGACCACCGCGGCCGCCCCGGCGACGGCGGCGCTTTTGGTTCTTAGCGCCGCCTTTTTTGTTGTTGTGGGATGAGCGTTGGGGCCGGGGCGTGGGTTTGCCGGATTCGGGTTCCGGCACGGCGTCTTCGATGCGGGTGAGGGCGTCAAGAAACGCGGTATCGGACATCAGCGGAATGCCCTTGCGGTGGGCGTGCATGGGTTTTCCCACCAGGTCAGTGGTCACGTTGCACACGACCAGCGAGGATTCGCGGGTGAGCTTTTCGGAATAATTGAGCTCCTCACGCATGAGCGCGGCGATGATGGTGTCCGGGTCCTCGAGGATTTCCGGAGCGACCACGATTTCCATGCCGCGGCGCAGTTCCTTGCCCGGCTCGTATTTGCCGGGGTTGTGGTGTTGGGCGGGGGCTTCGGCAGCGTCGACTCGCACGTGGGAGCGTTGCAGGCCGAAGCGGTCGGCGCGCACGTCCTCGGGCGCATAGCTGCGCACCGTGCCACCTCGTTGCTTGCGGTAGAGCGCGATGAGCAGTTCGGTTTGTTCGCGCGAAGTCTCGGGTTCGGGCCGCTTGGCGCGCTCCACCGAGGCCTGTGGCGAAGCGTCCAAGCCGCTCTGCTTAGCGACACCCCCTAAGCGCACATCATTCGACCGCACCTGCTGCGCATAGGAGGTGCCCAAAGTATCGATGATGCGGACGGGGGTGGGTACGTGTCCGACCTTCTGGCGGCGCCGGCGGCCCTTGTTGCGGCCGCGGTTGCGCGCGCGATTTTGGCGGGCGGCGGCCATCATGGCACGGCGGGCCTCGGCGACGAGAAAACCCCAGGTATAGGGGAGGTCGTGGACGATGAGTGTGCGGCCGTCAATAAGCTTGTCCAGCGATTTGAGGATCTTGCCAAAAGCTGGCGCCTGCTCAATATCGGTGGTGCTCAGCCCGTGGAGGTGGCGCGGCCCGGCATCGATATCGGGCTTGAGGACGGCGTGGAATTGCTGGCCCTGCTCGCTGGCGTCGTTGAACGTAATGGCGTCGATAGTAACGATGCGCCCGGTGCTGGGATGGATGCCGGTGGTCTGGATGGTCAGCGCCACATAGGGAAAGTCCGCTTCCTCATTGGACGAGTCGGCCTGCTGCGGCTGTTGCTGAGCCGGTGGGTGCGGTTTCGGTTTCGGCTTGGGTTTCGGGGCGTCTGGCTCCCCGGAGACACGGACCGCACGGCGGGGCTTAGTGCGGCGCTGTTCCATGCCTGGTTTGGGCGCTGTGGACCTGGCCGCGTGACGCGAAGCTACCGTCGCGGGCGACGGCGCTGGGGCCGACGCCGACGGGTGCTGCGGGGAGGGGCCAGGTGTGTTGTTCATTAAACTCAGTGTAGTATCCCGCATTTCATGCAGGGGGACAGGGCGCGCCGCTTAATCTTCTACAACGACGACAATGACCTTCGGCGGGGTTGTTTGTTCCTCAGGTTCTTCAGGGTGCCTCGGTGTCTCTGGCTGCTGCGGTTCAGCCGGCTCTTTCGGCTCTTCCGGCTCTTTCGGCTCTGTCGGTTCTTCTGGTTCGAGCGGTACGAGGGGGTCATCCGAGCCGTCCGGCGCGCCACGGTCTGCCGTGGGCAGTTCCGGTTCGACCTCTGGTTCTGGCTCCGGGGTGGGCACGATTTCCGAGCCAGGGATGGTCGTCGTTGGGACAGTAGTTTCCGGCTCTGGCGTTGGCTCGAGTTCGGAACCTGGGATAGTGGTGCTTGGCACGGTGGTATCCGGTGCCGGCTCAGCCTGGGGCTCCGAGGTCAATAACGAAGATGTCGTTGTAGGCGCAGTCGGCTCCGCAGGCGTTGGCTCTGAGGACTCTGGTGCGGGCAGTGGCGTCTGCTTATCCGTCGAGGTGGTGGCGCCGTCTTCAGTTGTGGTCGTTTCAGCCGAAGTCTTTTCCGAAGTAGGCGTATTTGAAGTAGGTAGGTCGGACGGCTCGGCAGGTGCGGTAGCCTCCGTCGACGTCGTGGCCTTCGATGGTGACGTCGAAGTTGCAGAATCCGTAGATGCCGTGGTTTGCGCGGGCTCCGTGGTCTGCGTTGTCTGGGAAGGCTCGGCCGATGACGAAGACGTGGAGGTTGCAGTCGGTTCCTTCGCCGCTAGCTGCGGTGCCGGCTCAGAGCTGGAAGATGGCGCCGCGGCCGGAGTCGAAGCCGGGGTCGATTCGACGCTTTTAGCCGCAGCGGCGGCGGCAGCGGCTGCGGCGGAGGTGGCGCGGGAAATTGCCTGGGAATCCTGGCGGTGGTGCTCGCCATGGTCCTCACCACGGTGCTTGCCGTGGTGGCCGGCGGCAGGGGTCGTGGCACGGTCAGTCTGAGGGGTGTGCGTCGGCCGCGCCTGCTTAGACGGTTGGGGCGCGGGGGCGTGGCGGTGCTGCGGTGGTGTCTCAGAGGGGGCGTCGGCAAGCGGGTGCTGGGTCGGGGAATCCGCGCGGGATGGCGCGGCGACACCGCTGGTGGGGCCAGCATCGTGGATGCGGGGCGTGGCGGGGTGCGCGGGGCGCTTGGGACCAATGCCATCGAAATGGGAAGAATCGTCGGTGGAATGATTGCTTTTCGGAGCAGGCGCGGTGGAATGCGAGTGGGTGTCCGAAAGAGCTTCGTCCTCACTAAGCATGTGGGTAGCCACGGTGGTGCCGCCACCAACTAGCACGGCGACACCGGCTGCGGCCAGCAGATTCGAGGTCACGGCCCCAGAAACGCCGGCGGCATTGGCGGCAGAGGTGATGGCAAAACCACTTGTGGAGGAGGTGCCAGCGGCAGAGATTCCGGCAGTGGGGCCGCTGGGAACGCTGGTTGCGGCCTGTGCGCGGGCTGCGGTGGCCGCGGACATGACGGCGGCGCCACCGGCGACAACGCCCAGAACTAGGCCGGCGTGGTGCCTATTGGCAGCGTTGTGCGCGTAGATGGTCAGCGCGGGGCGGTCATCGGCGTCGTAGTGGAAGTAGCCGTGGGCAATGGCGAGGCGGCCGGATTTGGTGCAGTCGAGCACGGCGGGGGCAATCTCGCGGGCGGCATCGCGCGGGAGGGAGCCTAAGAAGATGCTATTGACATAGACATCAACGGTATTTCGCCGCAGGAAACCACGGGTGCGCAAGGAGACGAGGTAGTGCTCGTCGGTGTGCGGAAAGCCAGTGACGTCTTTGGAAAACTCCGTCAATGTGGCGGCAGCCTCGCCCGGCAGCATGGTCCAGCGCTGCGCCGGCGGGTTATTGGCGGGGATGCACAGGTGCGGTGCCGGCAGGAGCAGGTTGAGCGTGGGCCACTCTTCGCCGGAGGCATCTGTCATGCTCACGTGGGCGGTGGCGCGTGGGCGTAGGCCGGCGCTGAGAACCCAGTCAAAGAGTGCGTAGGCCTGGGAATCGGCGGCGCTGAGACGGCCAAGGAGAGAATCGCCGATCCACACCGCGAAGCCGTCCTGGGCGGTGCGGGGGCCGAGCTCCGCAGAGAGGTAACCGCCTTCTGCGGCGGTGGACTCGAGCAGTTCGCTGAAAACTTCTGGCGAAACATCCTCGATGGGCAGATTATGGATCACGCCAAAACCGTGGTCAGGGACCACGTAGGTGGCGGAATCCAGCGAAGTCATTGGGGCCTTTCGATAGGGGGTAATAGTAACACTGTATTTTAGGCACTGCCGTGGGCCATTTCCAATTTCCCCGGCCGGTGAACAAGGGTGTTATCCTGCCCGAAAGTTTTACAGAATAAAAATGAGCACGGCGATGAGCGCTGCACTCACTAGTAGGGCCACGACGGCGGGACACCACCGGCGGCGGGGTGTGGGGTCATCGGTGCTTATGGCGCGGAAGCTCGTGGTTTCGAAGGTTTCGGTGGCGGCGGGGGAGGTAGGGGCGGCGTCGGCAAGCGAGGCTTCCTTCGAATCCGGCAGCGGCGCCCCCGCGTAGATGCTGAGCACACGGCCGGTGTTGCGCGGCGCATGGTAGGCATGGGCCAGGGTTATGCCCTGCTTGGCGACGTCCACCCCTTCCAACCGCCCCACAAACTGCGGGCCCAAATAAGCATCGGTGCCGGAACCGGTGGTGCTGGGCGAGATCGTAACCAATACGTGCATGCGGGCGTGGGCGGGAATGTCCAGATCCGCGGGAAGATCGGCGATGTCGATGGGTGGGGCATAGCCCAGCATTGTCCACGGGCCCGCTGGCGGATTATTCGCCGGCAGGCAAAGGCCCGGCCGGGGCAGCAGCAGCGAGAGAGAGCCATCGGGCTGCGGCGCGGCGGTGGCTGCAGGGGTCAGCCCGGCGCGAAGTAGTAGATCTATTTCGGGATACTCCGCGCGGTCGGCGCTGGTGATGTGCCCGATGGTGGAGTCGGTACGCACCTCCAACCCGCCGTCCGGGCGGGGTGCCAAGGTGACGGTGAACTCTCGGTTTTCCTTCGTCTGCGCATCATAGATGGGCAGGGCCTGCACGGCGCCCAAGCCACGGTGCGGTATGAGGTAGGTAGAAGAAGGCATACCCACCCTTCTACCACGCCGGGCCGCGGCGCCGGCGAGCAGGCCTAGGCCAGGGCGCGGTTGACGGCGGAGTTAATCGCGTTGATGGAAGCCCGCGTGGTGGACCCGGCGATGCCTGCTCCCCAGACCTTGTTCTGGTTGACGTCGGCGGCGATATAACAGGCGGCTTCGGCGTCGTCGCCGGCGGAACGGGACTGCTGGGAGTATTCCATGACCTCGAAGTCGATGCCCAGGGATTCCAGGGCGTTGGCATAAGCCGCAATGGGTCCGTTACCGCTGCCTGAGACGGTGGACTTTTCCCCGTGGAAAGCCACGGTGGCGGTCACCGATGCATCCCCATCTTCTGTTGGGGCATTGTCCATATGGAAAGACTCCAGGGTCAGCGGATCCTCGCGGTCCAGGAACTCGGTGGCAAAGATATCCCTCATGTTTTTGGAATTGACCTCGCCGCCTTCGGAGTCGGTGATTTCCTGGACCACGCTGGAAAATTCCGCTTGCATGGCGCGAGGCATATTGATGCCGTGATCGGTCTTCATGATGTAGGCAACGCCGCCCTTGCCAGACTGGGAGTTGACGCGGATGACCGCCTGGTAGTCGCGGCCCACGTCCTTTGGATCGATGGGCAGGTAAGGAACCTCCCAGATGGCCTCGCGCATTTCTTCCCACGAGACCTCGGTATTATTCGCGCCGGGGCGGATGGTGGCTGCCAGCGCATCCAGTCCCTTGTTGATGGCGTCCTGGTGGGAACCGGAGAACGCAGTAAAGACCAATTCGCCGCCATAGGGGTGGCGCTCCGGCACGCGCAGCTGGTTGCAGTATTCAACGGTTTCGCGAATCTGCGGCAGATCGGAAAAATCAATCTGCGGGTCCACACCCTGGGTGAGCATATTCAGGCCCAAAGTGACGAGATCTACGTTGCCGGTGCGCTCGCCGTTGCCAAACAGGCAGCCTTCGATGCGGTCCGCGCCCGCCATAAAGCCAAGTTCGGCGGCGGCGATTCCCTCGCCGCGGTCATTATGCGGGTGCAGTGAGAGCACGACGTCCTCGCGGCGGGCAAGATTGCGGTGCATCCATTCGATGGAATCGGCGTAGATATTGGGCGAAATCATCTCCACGGTGGATGGCAGGTTGATGATCATTGGATTCTCTGGGGACGGATCCATGATGTCTACCACCTCATCGCAGACCTCGCGGGCGAAGTCCAGCTCGGTACCGGTGAAGGATTCGGGGGAGTATTCCCAGCGCCAAGTGGTATCTGGGTAGTCGGCGGCGATGGATTTAATGAGTGTGGCAGCATCGGTGGCCAGCTTCTTAATGGCGGGTTTGTCTTTGCGGAAGACTACGCGGCGCTGCAGCTTCGAGGTGGAGTTATAAAAGTGCACGATGACGTTCTTGGCGCCCTCGCAAGCTTCAAAGGTGCGGCGGATCAGGTGATCGCGGGCCTGTACCAGGACCTGAATGGTGACGTCATCGGGAATTTTATTGCCCTCGATGATTTCGCGGACAAAGTTGAAATCGGTTTGGGAGGCAGAGGGGAAGCCCACCTCGATTTCTTTGTAGCCCATCTTGACCAGCAGGTCGAACATGCGGTGCTTGCGCTCTGGGCTCATGGGATCAATCAGCGCTTGGTTACCATCGCGCAGATCCACCGCGCACCACTGGGGAGCGTGGGTGATTTTCTGACTGGGCCATGTGCGGTCTGGCAGGTCGATGTTTTCTACCTCGACGGCGAAGGGTTGATAGCGCTCGTGGGGCATGGCGGAGCCGCGCTGCTTATTCCACGCGGGTTGTCCTTCGCGGCGTGGGCCGGTGGGGGTGGTGATGTCGCGCGGGGCGCTGATAAAAGAGTCGGTGGGGGACATGGGGTGCGGTTTCCTTTTCTGGTGTCTATGGGGAAAGACGGCCAGCTGGGCTTGGGTAGCCGGACTCCGCGACGGGGCGCTGGCCAGTGCTTAGGCCGAAATCCCGCCGCGGCAGATAAGGAGTAGGTCATTCCGCTGTGTCATATCGGTCACACTACAGGCTTTCTCACTGTGCGGCAAGAGATTTCATTCAATGAGACGCGGTGGTGGTGGGGTACCATGCCTTTCGTGTCTAATCCCCGCCATGCCAAGCCTCAAACATCATCCATATTGCGTTCCTTGTGGGCGCCTGCCGCACTCGTTGCACTCATTGGAGCCGCATTGCGCGTAGGCGTACTCGCAGCGGTGGCCGCCGCGCAGGACGATAAGCTGTGGGGGCTGCTCAATAAGTGGGACGCTAAGCACTACGTAGAAATCGCCCGCGGCGGGTACTTTGGTGCGGATATTTCTACGGATGGGCCGGTCCATGAGACGACCATGGCCTTCTTCCCGGGATTCCCCTTCCTCGTGCGTGGGTTAAGCAGCATCTTTGGTACCGACGAAGCGGGCACTGCCATTGCGCTCAATGTGCTCTTTAGCATCGCGCTGGCTGCCGGTGTGATGGCCTTGGCTGCGCGCATGGGCATGGGGAAGTGGGCCCAGGTGCTCAGTGCTGTGATGGTGACCTGTGCGCCGATGTCCATCGTGTTTTCCATGCCGTATACCGAGGCACTTTTTGGGGCCCTGGCCATATGGGCGGTGGTGGCGCTCGTAGAGGAGCGATGGTGGGCTGCCGCGGCACTAATTTTTGTAGCCGGACTCGTGCGTCTTACCGCGGTGGATCTCGTTGCGGTCTTTGCGTTCATGGTGCTGCTGCGGGCGCGAAAGAACTGGCGGGCCTGGGCCGCGGTGGTGTTTTCGGTCGTGCCGCTGGTGGGGTATTTGTGGTGGTCGAGCAGCCATCTCAAAGAAGTTGGCGGTTATTTTGGGATCCAGAAAGAACATTGGAACTCCAGCTTTGATGGCGGCAAAGCCACGGTTATCTGGCTTTGGGAGACGCTTAGCGGGGCTACTAACGGTGGATATCTGCTCAGCGCCGGCGTGATGATCGCTGCCCCGGTTTTCCTTGTGTTGGCATGGCGCCGCCTGCCGTTAGCGGCCTGGTTATTCTCTGCGGTGCTGATGGCGAACGTGCTGCTTTCTGATGGCATTATGCACTCGCGGCCCCGGCTGCTCCTGCCGGCGGTGATTGTGTTGTTGCCGTGGGTGAAAAAGGGGACGTCGGCAAGCGTGGCGGTTGGCGCCTGGGCCCTGTTCGGGGCGTGGTTTTCGGCCTATATGCTCGGCGTATTTGAGTGGGCCATTTAGCCGCGCTGGCTTACCGGGCTGCGGGAGAGCACGATGGTGGAGAGCACCATAACGGTAAGGGCGATGAGCATAATTGCCCAACCGACGGCCGTATCGATGAGGAATTTCTCTCCCAGCACCATGTAGCCCAAGCCGAAGGCCACGATGGGTTCAAAGATGGTCATGGCCGGCAGGGAATGGGCTAGGGGGCCGGCATTAAAGGAATATTGCTGCACTACGGTGCCGGTGAGCGCGAGACCGATGAGGCCGTAGAACTGCCAGCTTGCCAGTAGCGTGGCAAGGCCTTCGTGGGTGAAAATGTCCACCACGGCCTTTGATAGCAGGGCGACGAAGCCGTAGATGACGCCGCAGGCTGTGCCCAAGGCTAAAGGCCGCTGCTCTGGCAGCTTCGTGGCTGCCGCGCCCAAGATTGCGAGGGTGACCAACCCTACAAGGAGCGCCGGCCACCAATCGCTCCATTCCGGGCGAGGGTTTCCTGCGACCGGCCGGCCGTAGACGACCATGATGCCCACCGCGATGGTCAATGCAATGGACCAAAAGACCTCGTGGAAAGGCATTTTGCGGCCGGAATACCACGCCGAAAGCGGCAGGGTAAACATTAAGGACAGCACCAAGATGGGCTGGACCACCAGCAACGTGCCAAAGCCGAGGGCGATGACCTGCAGGCCATAAGCGCCAATGGCGGCCGCGGTGCCCACCCACCACAAGGGGTTGGACATGGCGGCGCGCATGACCGAATCATCGGCGTCGAGGGCGATGCGGTGGCGGATGACCGTGCCCCAAGCAACCGTCAGCGCGGATGCGAGCGCGAAAAAGATGGCGAGGAGGTTGCTTAACACCCGCTCAACGGTAGTAAAAAATCCTGCTATATGCATATTCTTCCCTGCATGGCGCGCGTTTTTCTGCGCTGAGGGAGCGAGCGTGTGGTGCGCTTAACGTTGGGGGCGTGTGAATAAAAATTAAGCATTGTCTAGGAATTATGATGAGGGCAAAGACCCTGCGGGGTAGCATGGGTCTTTGACTAATGAACGACAGGTATTTCCGGGCGGGTACACACACGCCAGGGATGCCTTGAACGACGAAAGGCGGCATCCTTACCGTGGCCCTGATCGTGCAAAAGTATGGCGGCTCATCCCTCGAATCCGCAGACCGCATCCGCGCCGTTGCGGAGCGCATCGTGGCCACCAAGAAGCAGGGCAACGACGTTGTCGTGGTGTGTTCCGCCATGGGCGATACCACCGATGAGCTGCTCGACCTTGCCGCCCAGGTCAACCCCGTCCCGCCGCAGCGAGAGATGGATATGTTGCTTACCGCTGGCGAGCGCATCTCTAATGCTCTGGTGGCCATGGCAGTGGAATCGCTTGGTGCCCACGCCCAGTCCTTTACCGGCTCCCAAGCCGGAGTGCTCACCACCGAGCGCCACGGCAATGCCCGCATCGTGGACGTGACCCCGGGCCGCCTGACCGAGGCTTTGGACGAAGGCAAGATTTGTATCGTCGCCGGCTTCCAGGGCGTTAATAAGGAATCGCGCGATGTCACCACCTTGGGTCGCGGTGGCTCCGACACCACCGCGGTCGCCCTTGCTGCCGCGCTGAAGGCGGATGTGTGTGAGATTTATTCTGATGTCGACGGCGTCTACACTGCGGACCCGCGCATCGTCCCAGACGCGCAGAAGCTAGACAAGCTCTCCTTTGAGGAGATGTTGGAGATGGCCGCGGTAGGTTCCAAGATTTTGGTCCTACGCAGCGTGGAGTACGCCCGCGCGTTCAATGTACCCTTGCGAGTTCGCTCGTCTTATTCAAATGACCCCGGCACCCTAGTTACCGGATCGATGGAGGATATCCCCGTGGAAGAAGCAGTACTAACTGGTGTAGCAACCGATAAGTCCGAGGCAAAGGTCACCGTCCTGGGCATCCCGGATCGCCCGGGGGAGGCTGCGAAGGTCTTTCGCGTCATTGCCGATGCAGAGATCAATATCGATATGGTCTTGCAAAATGTCTCCTCCCTGGAGGACGGCACCACCGATATCACCTTCACCTGCCCGCGTGCCGACGGCCCGCGTGCCATGGAGCTGCTGAGCAAGCTGAAATCTGAAGGAGGCTGGGCCAATGTGCTGTATGACGACCAAGTGGGGAAAGTCTCCCTCGTCGGCGCCGGCATGAAATCCCACCCGGGCGTTACCGCAGAGTTCACCGAGGCCCTGCGCGACGTCAACGTCAATATGGAGCTCATCTCCACTTCTGAAATCCGCATCTCCGTGCTCACCCGCGAGGCTGACCTGGAAAAGGCCGCCCGCGCACTGCACGAGAAATTCCAGCTTGGTGGCGAAGAAGAAGCCACGGTTTATGCTGGAACCGGACGTTAAACACCCACAGCAACTACAGAGGATTTATAGTCATGACCACTGTTGCAGTAGTAGGCGCTACCGGCCAGGTCGGCCGCGTTATGCGCTCCATCTTGGAAGAACGCAATTTCCCGGCCGATAAGGTGCGCTTTTTCGCCTCTTCCCGCTCCGCCGGCACCGAGCTCGAATTCCGCGGCGAGCAGCTTACCGTTGAGGACCTCGCCGAGGTTACCGAGCAATCCGTCGCCGACGTTGATATCGCCTTGTTCTCTGCCGGTGGTTCTACCTCCAAGCAATGGGCTCCAGTGTTCGCCGCGGCTGGTGCGACCGTGGTGGATAACTCTTCGGCCTACCGCAAGGATCCAGAGGTTCCCCTCATCGTCTCCGAGGTCAACCCACAGGAAGCCAAGAACACCCCCAAAGGCATCATCGCGAACCCGAACTGCACCACCATGGCCGCTATGCCGGTGCTGAAGGTCTTGCACGATGCCGCGGGCCTGAACAAGTTGCATGTGTCCTCTTACCAGGCGGTCTCCGGCTCCGGCCTGGCCGGCGTGCAGGCGCTGGCCGCGCAGGTCTATTCCGTTGGCGAGCACAATGTGGGTTTGGTCCACGATGGCTCTGCACTCAATGACGAGGACTTTGGCCCGTATGTGGCGCCCATTGCCTATAACGCGCTGCCGATGGCCGGCAACCTCGTGGATGATGGCTCCCTAGAGACCGATGAGGAGCAAAAGCTGCGCAACGAATCCCGCAAGATCCTAGACATTCCGGAGCTGAAGGTTGCAGGTACCTGCGTGCGCATCCCGGTCTTTACCGGCCACACCCTGACCATCCACGCCGAGTTCGACAAGGCAATCACCCCCGAGCAGGCCACCGAGCTTTTGAGCGGTGCCCCGGGCGTTAAGCTTGCCGACGTCCCCACCCCGCTCGCTGCCACCGGCATCGACGAATCCTTGGTAGGCCGCATCCGTCAGGACCAGACGGTGGACGATAATAAGGGCCTCGTGCTCGTTGTCGCCGGCGATAATCTGCGCAAGGGGGCCGCGCTCAACACCATCCAGATCGCGGAGCTACTCGTTTAAGCAGGTTCCGCTTCGTCGCAGGTTACACAAAAAGCTCGGCGCCCTCCTTCCTCGTTACGGGATAAGGAGGGCGCCGAGCTTTTATCTTGATTGACGTGGGCGAGAAGGCTAGTCCTCAGAGACTGGCTTGGCGGTGCCCGTAGCCTTGCCGCTATCAGCGGCAGCATCCTTCTTGCCAAAGTCAAGGTCGCTATCGGAGGACGGAACCTCCGGCTTGGTGTGCTGCACGTAGGTCACGGATGGCTCCGGATCTTCGCGGTCGTAATCGAGATCCTCATCGTTTTCGAGCTCTTCGTGGATCTCTTCTGCGATATTGGTGACGAACTCGGTGGTTTCCATATTGGATGCCGCAGCCAGCTTGCGCAGCTCGCGCTCATTCTTCTTGGTGAAGCGCTTGCGTGGATCCAGACGGCGGGAAACCAGCTCGTGTGCGCGCATGCGGCGGTCGGACTCATCGGCCAGCTTGCTGCCGTTCTTGATGCGGTTGAAGACCATCACCGCGATCATCAGCAGGCCCAAGTAACCCAAGATCGGGTAGACATTGCTGACCAGTGTCTGGAAGCCCACGAAGGACAGGACGAAGCCGACGATGCAGCAAACAGCGTAGACAGGGTAGAAGCGCTTAGGATTATTGCGGGTCAAGCGCTTGCCCAGCGCGTAGAACATGCCGATAGCGGTATTAAAGACCATGCCGTAAACAACAAAGGTCATGAGCACACCGAGTACCGGGTGGATGCCGGTAATCAGGCTCAGCACTGGCATATCTTGACCGTTGACGTCCTTAGCTTCGAAGAACAGGGCGAAGACCAGAAGGGCCAATAGGATGAGGTAGAGCAGGCCACCGATAAGGCCACCAATGCCCACTGCACGGTTATCCAGGAAGTTACCGCCAATGACGATGGACATGGACACAGCCGTCATCACGTTTAGGCCGGTGTAGTTCAGCGCGGATAGCCACCAGTTGGGCAGCGAGGTATCTACATTATTAACCGCCCAGTCATTCATAGCGGAGAAGTCTACGTCCGCGTTCACAATGGTATAGCCGGTGGCAAGCACCACGAAGATGATGATGAACGGGGTGATGGTACCGATGACTGCGGTCACACGGTCAACATCCATCAGGCCGACGAGCAGTACCAGAATCAGCATCGCGGTGGCGCCTACCCATACAGGTATGGACGGGAACTGCTGATTGATATTCGAACCACCGCCGGCGAACATGACGAAGCCGATGGCGAACAGGGTCACCAGGGTGGACCAGTCCAAGATCTTGGCGGTAAACGGCGATGCGACCTTGTCGTAGACAGCGGTATGTTCCTCGGCCTGGAAATACGAGCCGAGCTGCAGGATGGACACGCCGGTGATCATCATCAAGCCAGCGGCTAGGGCGATGCCCCACAAGCCCCACTTGCCAAAGGCCACGAAGAACTGCATAGCTTCTTGGCCAGAAGCGAAACCCGCGCCCACGACGACGCCGATAAACGCCATGGAAATTCCGATTGCGCGTTTTAACATGAAAGGGAGAAACTCTCTTACTCACACGCGCCGGGCCCGGCATTGGGATCGCGCGGGCCCGGATCGACGGTCGATTTATCACGTGTGTACAGATCTAATAAACCACACATTGGACAAATACTTCGGGCAAGAATCGCCCTAATTGTGGCCTCCTTCACCCAGCGTCTGGTGCTCAATCTGCAGCTAAATGCCAAAAACTGGGGCTCTTGGGGTGCAAGGTAACCAGAACGTAACAATTTGCAGGTGAAATTATCTCGCCGCCTCAAGGGGCCGGTATGGGGGTATTAACCTGTCCCTGCGATCAGATCCTTGCGGGCGCGCGCGACGCGGGAGCGGATAGTACCTACCCGCACGCCAGCAATCTTGGCCGCCTCCTCGTACGTGTAGCCCAGCACCTGGGTGAGAATGAGGGCTTCGCGGCGGTCGGCCGGGAGGGCGTCGATAAGCGCGCGGGCATCTATCCATTCACTCCATGCCGTGGACTCTTCTGGTGCCGCACCCATGGCGTCTTCGTATTCGGTGGCAGATTTGCGCGGCCGGGCCATATCGTGGCGAATATTATCCACCCACACCCGCCGGGCTAAAGACAGCAACCACGTGCGTGCCGAGGACCGGGCCGCAAAGCGTGGCAGGGCGCTGATCACGCGCAGATAGGTCTCTTGGGTGAGATCGTCGGCGCCTTCCGGCCCGCCTAAATGCGCTAGCAAACGCCACACATCATCCTGGGTAGCCTTAATAAACTCCGTCAGCGCCGCACGGTCACCGCGACCGGCCCGAAGGGCAAGGTCGGTGACGCGGGCGTCATCTGCTGCGGAGTGGTGAGTCACCTGAATGAATCTACCAGTAGCCCCTACACTCCTTTTAGACCCCTGACAACCGGTGATTCTTTTGCCACACTGGTGGTACATATCCACCGATTGCCAGGAGGCAAAATGACTGATTTCACCGCTGATGACATCCTGAACAAGGGCCAGCGCCCCGCTGGCAAGGGCAATACCACCCGCCCGTCTGGCCAACCAGTTCCTTCCGAGAACACCTCGGTGACTGCCGGCCAGCAGGGACCAGTGGTGCTCAATGACATCCACCTCATTGAAAAGCTTGCCCACTTCAACCGCGAGCGCGTGCCGGAGCGCACCCCGCACGCTAAGGGCCACGGCGCCTTCGGTGAGCTGCACATTACGGAAGATGTATCCGCCTATACCAAGGCCAAGGTCTTCCAGAAGGGCACCGTCACCCCGATGATGGGCCGCTTTTCCACCGTCGCCGGTGAGCAGGGATCCCCGGATACCTGGCGCGATGTACACGGCTTTGCGCTGCGTTTTTATACCGAGGAAGGCAACCTGGACATCGTGGGCAATAACACCCCAGTCTTCTTCGTTCGCGATGGCCAGAAGTTCCCTGACTTCATCCACTCCCAGAAGCGTCTGGGCACCAATGGTTTGCGCGATGCGGATATGCAGTGGGATTTCTGGACCCGCAACCCGGAGTCTGCCCACCAGGTCACCTACCTCATGGGTGACCGCGGCACGCCGAAGTCGACCCGCCACCAAAATGGTTACGGCTCCCACACCTTCCAGTGGGTCAACGAAGAAGGCGAGGCTTTCTGGGTGAAGTACCACTTTAAGACCCGCCAGGGCGTAGAGAACTTCACCGACGAGGAGGCCACCACGACCGCCGGCCAGAACCCGGATTGCCACCGCGAGGACCTCTACAACGCCATCGAGGAGGGCAATTACCCAGTCTGGGACGTCAAGGTACAGATCATGCCGCTGGATGAGGCGGAGAACTATCGCTTTAATCCTTTCGACCTAACCAAGGTCTGGTCCAAGAAGGATTACCCGCTGCACGATGTGGGCTACTTCGTGCTCAACCGCAACCCACGCAATTTCTTTGCGCAGATTGAGCAGGTGGCGCTCGATCCATCCAATATCGTGCCGGGTGTTGGCCTCTCCCCAGATAAGATGCTGCAGGCACGCGTTTTCGCCTACGCTGACCAGCAGCGCTACCGCATTGGCCCGAACTACCAGCAGTTGCCGGTCAACCAGCCGCAGAATGTGGATGAGGTCAATACTTATCAGCACGAGGGCAGCATGCAGTTCCTTTTCAATGCCCCGGAGGATCCGGTGTACTCACCGAACCGCTATGAAAAGGGCACTGGCGTGCTTGACGACGCCGCTGTGAATGACCGCTCCCAGCTCGAGACCACCACCGCGGCGGAGCTTTATATCAATCCGGAGTCCTACGGCGGCGATCTGGTGCGTGCACCGTACGTTCGCCACTCCGAAGATGATGATTTCGTGCAGGCGCGCGACTTGTACGAAAACATCTATGATGACGCCGCCAAGGAGCGCTTGGTTACCAATATCACCAATGCTATGGCAGGTGTATCTGAGGAAACCGAGGAGCGCGTTTACGACTACTGGACTAAGGTGCACCCAGCCCTTGGCCAGCGCGTGCGTGAGGTCTACGCCGAGAAGAAGTAATCCTTCCGCGGCAGTCCCTCCGCACTAAAAACGCCGCCCCCGTATCGCGCAGCTATAAAGCGCGGTACGGGGGCGAAGTCATGCTGTGCGACTAGTCGCAGCGGCGCATATTTTCGGTAAGGAAAGCGGGAGCCCCCTCGGCGGCCCATTTGTCTACGTCGTAGCACGGGGCGGTCATGCCGGAGGTGGCTTCGTCAATGGGCTCAATGGCTACCCACTGGCCATTGTCGTAGCGTGCCCAAGCCGTCCAGTCCGTGCTGTCCTTGCCAAAGTGCGCCCATTGACCATCGCAGTCACTGACTCGGATATTTGTCATGCTTGGGGCCGCGGGCTGCAGTGCTTCTGGGGAACAATCGCCCTGGCCTGTATCGGCGGGCGCGGCGGCTTGGTCTTCGCTCTCTTTATCGCCGGCTTCTGCGGGGGATGAGGAGGGAGCTGCTTCTACGGAAGTAGGTTCAGCCTCGGCGGTGGTCTCTGCGGCTGCCGACGTGGTGGCCTCACTCGTGGCTTCTTCGGAGGAGGTCTCCTCGGCGGAGGAGCTAAGAGCAGCGGCATCGGAAAACTCGGGTTCTGCGGACGTATCGGCGTCGTTGGAGCAGGCAACAAGGCCAAAGCACAGCGGCACGAAGGCCGCGGTGGCAAGGTAACGGGAAGGAGCTAGGGAATAAATGTGGGGCATGCCATATATTCTAGAGTAATCGGCAATGTGGGGTGCTCGGCGCGCCTGCAGCAGGGGAGTGACCTGCAAGGATAGGTTCATTACCATGACCTCACGCCTTGCTTCCCCAGACGCTGCGTCTCCCTCCCGGTGGCGCAGCGTCCTCTTGATCTTCTTGCTTGCCCTGCCGTTGGTTATCGGAGCTACGGTGGCGGGTCTCGCGCAGTGGGAACCTGCCCAGGCTTGGTCTAGCGCCGCGCAGCCGTTTGGCGCGCCACGGGAAAATTCTTCCTCTCCAGAGGTGAAAGAAGCCGCCGAAGCAGCCAGCCGCGCCCAGGCACAGGCAAGCATGCTTAAATCGGGCGCCAAGCAGCTTGATGACGGCACGGGGGAGCTCAACAGGGGGGCGGATGAGCTTGGAGGGGGCGTCGACAAGCTGGCGACGGGCTCCCAAGAACTGGTATCCGGCCTCAATCAGCTGCAGTCTGGAACCAATACGCTCGGTGGCGGCGCCACGGAGCTGGCCAATGGCGTAGGTGGCGCTGTGGACCAGGTGGTCGGCCTCGGGGCCGTCCAGGGGCAGATCCTGCAGGCCATCGATGGCACGATGCACGATCTAGAAGGCAATAAATCCAAAGAAGCGAAGGATATTCGCGCGCAGCTGGGTGATCTCCGCGCGCAGGTGAATAATTTCCGCCTGGATAATTCGGTAACTGGCCAGCTCAAGAAGCTCAAGGACGGCTCGCGCGATCTGTCCAATCAGTTGGCAGTCAATGGCTACGCCTATCACGATGGCGTGAATCAGGCGGTATCGGGCGCGCAAGAGCTCAATGAGGGTATAGCGGAGCTTAGCAAGCGCGTCGGTGAGGCGCAGGAAGGCGTGGACAAGCTTGACGACGGCGCCGGCAAGCTCTCCGGCATGGCGGCCCAAAATCAGACGAACGTGGGCGATATTCAGCGTGCCCTGCCGCCGGTGCATACTGCATCCCAAGGCCCGACGCATTTGCTGAGTCCTATTGTGGCGCTGCTGATCTCCGCCTTGGTCTTGCTCGCAGGTGCGGCAGCTGGCATGGCCTGGCACGTAGGGTTCCGCCCTTGGCTAATGGTGGCTGGCGGAACGCTGGCTGCGGTGGCCATCGGGGAAATCCTCCTCTTCGTGCTTGCCACTGGTTTTACTCCCGTGGCGGCGGCTTGGGCTGGGGTGGCGCTTCTCCTGGGCGCGCTGTCCATGACGGCCATTACGCGTGGCCTGCTAGGCCTGTGCGGTATTACTGCCGGCAGTATTCTTGCGGCACTCTTTGGCATCGGCCAGACCGCGCTGGTGGGCTGGTTGTGGAAATCCGCTGCAATTGCCGGGGTTTCTAAGGTATGGCAAGTTATTTCTAATCTTTTGCCGCTGAATTGGACTACCGCGGCTGTCACGGTGGCGGGCAACGAAGGCGAACAAGCCGTCCTCTGGGCTGGGATTGCGGTATTGTTGGCTGTCACTCTCGTTGGGTTAAGTGCAAAATGGTGGGCCTTGTCCACAGTAAAAACTAAAGATTCAGTTAATTAGGTCTGAACATGCAGACCTAAGAATAAAAAACATTGGTGGAAACTGGGAATCTTGGTGTCCGCTACCGTTTGCATTGTGTGAATGCTACAGTTGGTCTTGCTCACAAAGCCTACTTAGGGGGTAGGCAAACGGTTTCTCCAATCCGTTGTGAGTGATAGGGAATAGGGACGACGCGGCGCTGTAGGGGCACCGCGTCGTTTCCCATATATGGGGTATTTAGCTGTATTTTCGGGTTAAGGGTCAAAATGTGTGTCTGGCTCGGCGTGTCGCGGGGGTTAGATTTGGCCTTTTTGAATGCCGATTGAGT
>NZ_JASPJA010000017.1:0-33834 GCF_030232125.1 Corynebacterium sp. MSK071
GAACTACGTTCACGCATACAACTGCTCCCCACTAGTAGGTAACTGATTTCTCAGTCCAACTAATGGGGAGCAGTTCAGGACTCCTCACTGGGGTTTACTCATGCGGGCCAACGTTCCTCAGGAACTACGGACTCGGCTTGCTTCTCAACTAGCACTCTCTTCTTACTCGATTCTCCTCTCCTCTCACGTTCTTAGCGCAGACTTCACTCCTTTCGCGCTCACGGGGAGTGACCGCTGCGAGAAAGGTGCGTTACCGGTGAGCGCGAAGGGAGGGGGTGAGGGTATTGCTGTGCTATGGCCGACCGCGTTCGCACCAGCACCGTTGATCGGATCTGCTGAAATGTTCGGGAATTGGCATCTACGTCAAGCTCGAAGGCTTTGGGCGCCGTTCAGATAACCACGAGCTGTCGGGCCCGTTGGTTTTACTTGACTTGGTGGTTTCCGAGTTGTCGACGCCTGGAAACTTTCGCCTACCCGCCAAAGAAAAACTATTTGGAGCCTCCGGTGAGATCAGACCCACCGGAAGAATCTGAGTCGCCTTCCTCATCGAGCATTTTCGTGCCGGAGCCGTGCAGCCACGTGCGAACCACTTTTGCCACGTCGCCTTTTTGCTCTGCCTCTTGCGCCAATTCAGAGATGTCTTTTCGCGTGATGAACTTCGTCAATGAAGCTATAGATTGGCGTTCCTCGCGGTCCAAGAGATCATCCTGGTAGAGCGCCACAAAATTCTCGGGGAGCTTTGGCTCCGCGTCCTCACAGCCAGTGGCGCTGGATGGTTCCACCGCGCCTAGGTCGCCTGGAAGTGCAGACATTAAAGCGATGTGAGTACGCGCTAGGTAGTCCTCACCGCCTGGTTGGGAGGAGTGCTGAGCTTTTCTATAGTCCTTGGATATTTCCCGCGCCTCACCGGGATTGAGAACGCTGAGAAAAGCCCCCGTGCACCCGACATAAAAATTACCATTGGGGTTCAAATAGCGACCGGACCTAGACTCTTGGAAAATATCCTCCCCAACAAGGGAGGCCTCACGCCCCTGTCTGATCAGCTCTTGGCGAAAGATCTCCGCCAGCACTACTTGGTCGGTCTCACTAGCATCTACCATGATGCCAACGGGGGCACGCTTAGCATTATCCGCATAAGGATCTCCATCAAACTGGGAGGAGCAGCCGGTAAGCAGCATGGCAGAGAGCACCACGCCAGCAATGGCGTGGGCAGGGCGGGCACAGCTGCGCATGGCGATACTATTCTCCTTCAGATTGGCGGCGATCGAGCGTCTAGATGATTCTACACCGAGGGCGTGTTTACCTCCTGTTGCGGCCCGACTAAGATGGCAAGGGTTATGTCTAGCGTTATTACTGAATCCGCCGTACGCGAGGCACTTTCCCGCGTTGAAGATCCCGAAATCGGGCGTCCCATCACCGAGCTCAACATGGTGAAATCAGTTTCTGTCACCGGAAACGATGTAGCCGTAGAAATTTACCTCACCATCGCTGGCTGCCCCATGAAGTCCACCATCGAGTCCAATACTCGCGCAGCAGTAGAGGATATTGAGGGCGTAGGAAACGTCACCGTGACGATGGAAGCCATGAGTGATGAGCAGCGCCGCGAGCTGAAAAAGAAGCTTCGTGGCGGCCAAGCTGAGCCGGAAATCCCGTTTGCCAAGCCAGAATCCACCACGCGTGTCTTTGCGGTGGCTTCTGGCAAGGGCGGCGTCGGCAAGTCCTCGATGACGGTAAATCTCGCCGCGGCGCTGGTGCACAAGGGGCTTAAAGTCGGCATCGTCGATGCCGATATTTACGGCCACTCTGTTCCTAATTTGCTGGGCTGCACCGATGGCCCGACCGTTCTCGATGATGAGATGCTTTTGCCCCCGATTTCCCACGGCATTAAGCACATCTCCATCGGGCAATTCGTCGAAGGCAACGCCCCTGTGGTCTGGCGCGGACCTATGCTCCACCGTGCATTGCAGCAGTTCTTGGCCGACGTTTTCTGGGGTGACCTAGACGTTCTCCTGCTGGATCTTCCTCCAGGCACGGGCGATATCGCCCTGTCCGTGGCCCAGCTCATCCCTAATGCGGAGCTACTTATCGTAACCACCCCGCAGGCCGCGGCCGCCGAGGTGGCAGAGCGTGCCGGGTCCATCTCCCAGCAGACGCGCCAGCGCGTGGCCGGCGTGATTGAGAATATGGGCGCTATGGTCATGCCGGATGGCTCCACCATGGATGTCTTTGGTACCGGCGGCGGACAGATTGTGGCCGATCGCCTCGGCGTCATTCTTGGCCATGAGGTTCCACTGCTGGCTTCGGTGCCTCTGGATCCCACCCTGCGCAGCGGTGGCGATGCCGGCACTCCGATCGTTATAGATGCCCCCGAGTCCCCCGCCGCCCAACAGATCCAGGCGGTGGCCGATAAACTGGCCATCCGCTCCGATTCCCTAGTGGGCAAAAATCTGAACTTGGGCGTGAACTAGCCCCTAGGTTACATCTTCCCACATGCCGCCGCCGGTGGATTCTTCCCCACCGCGCGGCGGTTTCTTTTCGGTCGCGGGTTGCTCCGTCGATTGCGGTTGCGAAGCTGCGGCGCGCTGGTACGGCTGTGGCTGTGGCTGCTGCGACTGTTCGGCATAAACCTGGGAATAGTCGAAGCTTGGGCGCTGTTGCGGTTGTTGCTGCTCCGGCTCCTTGGGAGCGGTATTGCTCTTAATATCTTCTGCCATCTTCTGGGGATTGAAGTCATCCCAGGCGGATTCGTCGCCGTCGAAAAGCGCCTTGGTGATTGCGCCCTTCGGCCCCAGACGCGTCCACTGCGCGGCTTGGGTAAGCGGGCCACGGATATCATCAAATTCCGAGGTAATAGAGCCCATCTCCCCATTGAGCTCCGCCTTGGCATTATTGATGGCCTTCCGCGCCGCATAGATGGCTGCGCGCACGTCCTTAATCACCTCAGGCATGCGTTCTGGGCCGATGACGATGATGCCCAAGAGCACAATGACGAAAATCTCGGGCCAACCAATGGAAGAAAACACGCTTAAATACTAGTCCTTCGCTCTTAGCCGCGCTGATTGTGCTTGATTGCGCGAACCACCATCTCCACCTTGTCTAAGAAGTCCTGCTGGGGCCGGTGCGCCGGCGTTGCTGCATCAGGCCCGGGCGCTACCCCCTCCGTGGCAATGCCTGCGAGCTTCGCGAGCAATGACTGCGGCGCCTTGACCGTTGCGGACTCCGCGCAGTGGCGCACCCATTCCGAGGCACGACGCTGCTGATGCACATCCGCGCGGCATTCAGCGCAGTGCACCAGGTGAATGCGCACACGGTGCATAAATTTTGGCTCCATCTCGCCGTCCACAAAGGCAACAACCGCCTCTGGGCCCAAATGCCCGATGGTATCGCTACGCCGCGCCTTGGCCTTCGCCCTATCGCGAGCCTTTGCTTGGGCGGCATCAAATCCGCCGTGCACGCTCAGCGTGGACAAGGTTCGGCGTCCTCGCAGCGAGTCCATCGATCCCTCCTCCACTAGTTGCTCGGCCTTCATTGACGCGGAAAGTCCCCGCCGGCAGCGGGGACTATGCAGTTTCTCTAAAGTTTAGCGCGTACGCAGCAGCATGCGCGTTTCCGCATTGGTTTGCGCCTCTTTTTCTAGCGCCGCACGTAGCTGGGAGCGGCCGCGGTGGATGCGTGAGCGCACCGTACCCATCTTGACACCAAGGGTCTCTGCAATCTCGTCATAGCTCATCCCAACGACATCGCACAGGACCACGGCCACGCGGAAATCGGGAGCCAGCCCGTCGAGCGCGGACTGCAAAGCTGGATCCAGGTTAGCCACGGAATAAGCCTGCTCCGGGGTCATATCCGTACCAGGAACGCGTTCATAATCCTCTGGCAGGGCCTCCATGCGGATCTTGGAACGGTGACGAACCATATCCAAAAAGAGGTTAGTGGTAATACGGTGCAACCAGCCTTCAAACGTTCCGGCTTGATACTTGTCCAAGGAGCGGAAGACGCGCATGAAGGTTTCCTGGGTGAGATCCTCGGCGTCATGCTGATTGCCAGACAGGCGATAAGCCAAGCGGTAGACCCCATCGGCGTGCTCGGCCACGAGGTCACCCCAAGCGGGCATGTCGCCCGTGCCAGCATCGAATGCTGCGGTACCGGTCAACTCTGCCTCAGAGGTTGCAGGTTGAAGGGATTCGGCATCGCGCTTCATCTTTGTCATGCATGTCATCTTTCTACACTCAGCACAGAAACTCCAGCCATAGTACTGATAATATCCTGTGAACCCGTCACATTATCCCCACCGACCACAACCTTGCTGGCTAAGCGCGTTTTTGCCACATTGGCGGACACTTTTCCCTATGGTTTATTACGTGACTAATACCGCATACGAAGCACTGCGTTCTTATATCGAGACCAACAGCGAAGCATCCCCGGCCCTAAGTGGCGCACGCGACCACGCCGCAGAGTACGGCTTGCCAGTCCCGGATGAATCCACCGGCCAGCTGCTCACCACCCTGACGGCCGCCTCCACTGGTTCCACCGAGCGTCCTCAAGCTGTGGCCATTACCCCGGCCGCCAATGTAGTGGGCCTCTATGTGCTCGCCGGCATGCCCGATAACGGCATTTTGACCTGCATCGACCCCGAGGCGGAGCACCAGCGCAGCGCCAAGACCGCATTCCGCGAGGCCGGCTACGCGCCATCCCGCGGCCGTTTTTTGCCATCGCGCCCACTCGAAGTCATGGGTCGCCTTGCCAACGATGCTTATCAGGTGATCTACGCCGACGTCGCCGCGCTCGAGTTACCAGCCATCATCAAGGCCGCCTGGCCACTGCTGCACCAGCGCGGCACCCTAGTCTTGGCTAATTCTTTGCTCGATGGCACGCTTGCCGACGCCTCCCGGACCGACCGCGACACCGCCGCCGCCCGCGAAGCAGACGAGTACCTGCGCGAGCTCGAGGGGGCGAGCGTAACCCGCTTGCCGCTGGGTTCCGGGCTCACCCTCGTGACGAAGCTCTAGACCTTTTGGTTTTTGCCGACGACGACCACGCCGCCGTCAGAAACCTTAAAGCGCTCTTCATCACGCTCGCGGTCCACTCCGATAATCGCGCCATCACTAACGACGACGTTCTTATCTAGGATCGCGCGGCGCACCACTGCACCGCGCCCGATACGCACGCCAGGCAGGATCACTGATCCTTCGACCGTAGCTCCGTCGGCCACATGGACATCGGACGCCAGCACTGAATTGCGCACAGTGCCGCCAGAGACGATGCAGCCTGGGGCCACCATCGACGACTGCGCGATGCCGTTTTGCACGAACTTGGCCGGTGGGAAATTGGAATCATCCGTCGAGTGGATCGGCCAATTCTGGTTATAAAGGTTGAAAATCGGGTGCACCGAAATCATGTCCATGTGCGCCTCGTAGAAGGAATCGATGGTGCCGACGTCGCGCCAGTAGCCGTGGTCACGCTCAGTAGCCCCTGGCACTTCATTGGCCATGAAATCGTACACATGCGCCTGTCCCCGCTCCACAAAGTACGGGATAATATCACCGCCCATATCGTGGGCGGAGTCCTCGTTCTTTTCGTCCTCCAAAAGGGCGTCGATAAGCGCCTGCGCTGTAAAGACATAATTGCCCATCGAGGCATAGCTCATATTCGGATCATCCGGAGTAGCCGGCGGGTCCGCGGGCTTTTCCACGAATTGCGTAATCGTGCCCATGCCATCGGCTTGGATGCAGCCAAAGGCCGTCGCTTCCGAGCGCGGTACGCGAATACCTGCCACCGAACAATCCAATCCGGTGGCGATATGCTCTTCTACCATCTGTGCCGGATCCATGCGGTATACGTGGTCTGCACCAAAGACGATGACATAATCCGGATTCTCGTCATAGATGAGGTTCAGCGACTGCACAATTGCATCTGCCGAGCCGTTGTACCAGCGCTTGCCGCGGCGCTGCTGGGCGGGCACCGAGGCAATATACTGCGGGGTCGGCCCCGCCAAGTTCCACGCCTGGGAAATGTGGCGGTCCAGAGAATGGGACTTGTACTGGGTCAGCACCGCAATCTTGAGATAACCGGCATTGACCAGATTGGACAAAACGAAATCAACGAGGCGGTAGGAACCACCGAAGGGTACGGCGGGCTTGGCGCGGTCTTCGGTCAGGGGGAAAAGGCGCTTTCCCTCACCGCCGGCGAGGACAATGGCTAGGACATTCGGCAGGCTTCTCACGTTTTCAAACCTATCCGCAAATCCCACATTCCGCAGCAGAACTTTGCACATTTTTACCCCCATATCGGAATTCTGCACATGACAGCAGAGATACGTATTCTGGGTGGGCATGAGAGCCGGAATCTTTTCCAAAGAATACCCGCCGGAAATATACGGCGGAGCCGGAGTTCACGTAGCTGAGCTCACCCGTTTCATGCGCGATATCATCGATGTCTCCGTGCACTGCATGGGCTCCCCGCGCGAAGAAAAAGACGTCTTTGTCCACGGCGTAGATCCCGCACTCGAGGGTGCCAACGGCGCGCTGCAGACCTTGTCCACTGGGCTGCGCATGGCCGATGCCGCCTCCGATATCGACATCGCCCACTCCCACACGTGGTATACGGGCCTTGCTGGCCACCTCTCCGCCCGGCTTTATGATATTCCGCATGTGGTCACCGCCCACTCTCTCGAGCCGCACCGCCCTTGGAAGCGCGAGCAGCTTGGCGGCGGCTATGACATCTCCTCATGGTCCGAAAAGAACGCCATGGAATATGCCGATGCCGTAATCGCCGTCTCTGCCGGTATGAAGGACTCCATCCTCGATGCCTATCCGCGCATCGATGCCTCCAAGGTCCACGTCGTCCTCAACGGCATCGACACCGAGCTATGGCAGCCGCGAGAGGGCGATGTTTTGGACAAGCTGGGCGTCGATAAGCAGCGCCCCATCGCTGCCTTCGTCGGACGCATCACCCGGCAAAAGGGCGTAAAGCACCTGCTGCAGGCGGCGCAGAAATTCGATCCAGACATCCAGCTGGTCTTGTGTGCCGGCGCCCCTGATACGCCCGAAATCGCGGCCGAGACCGAGGCACTGGTCGATGAGTTGCGCGCCCAGCGCGATGGCATTTTCTGGGTCAAGGATATGCTCCCGCGCAACGAGGTCCAGCAGATTTACACCGGTGCCGATGTTTTTGTCTGCCCGTCCATCTACGAACCGCTGGGCATCGTGAACTTGGAAGCAATGGCCTGTGGCACGGCCGTTGTTGCCTCCAACGTGGGCGGCATTCCCGAGGTAGTAGTCGATGGTGAGACCGGCGTGCTAGTGCATTACGACGCCACCGATACCGCAGCCTTCGAGGCCGACCTCGCCGCTGCAGTCAATGACGTCGCCGCCGATAAAAAGCGCGCTGCCGAATTTGGGCGCGCCGGCCGCGAGCGTGCCATTCGTGATTTTTCTTGGGCTACGATTGCCGCCCAGACCGTCGATATTTACCGCAGTCTGATTTAAGGAAGGATAGCCGTGACAACCCACCGCCCCGAACTGCATTTTGTCCCTGAAGACGGCGTCCTCGACGCCCCCGCCGGAATCCTGCGCGATGGCGATACTTGGCATCTGTTCTACCAGTACCGCCCCACCGCGGACTCCCCGGCGCGCTGGGGACACACCTACTCCGAAGAGTCTCCCTTTGACTGGTTGGACTGTGACGATGCCCTCGCCCCCGTCGGCGGCGAGCTCTCCCTGCGCGCAGGTTCCGTAGCCCAAGGCCCAGACGATATCCATCTCTACTTCACCTCCGTGACCGCCGCCGGAATCGCCGTTCACCTCGCCCGCTACGCCAACGTGGACGAAATCTGCGAGGTCTCCGATGACCCACAGGCGCTCGACCCCAATGTCGTTCGTTTTGGCGAAGTCGTGGGCAATACCCGCAACTTCGATCATTTCCGCTCCCCCTCCGTGGTGCCCGACTGGGCCTCAGAGGACCGCGATGACGGCCACGACGGTTGGCTCATGTTGGCTCTCACCGGCCACTCCGACGCCCCGGTTCCCGTCATCCTCGAATCCGCCGACGGCGTGTCTTGGCGCCTGCGCGGCAGCCTCAAGTTCGACGGCGACCCTGGCTTCCTAGAGGGCGAGGTCCCCGCTACCTCGCCCATTCCGCCGGTCGTCTCCCCGCGCCTAGTCCGACTGCGCGATGAGGTTGACGGCAATGTCTACGACGTCCTCTTTGTCACCTTGGAGCGTGGCGGCCGCGACGTCTCCGGCTACCTCGTCGGCCGGCTGGAAGGCACCACCTTTACCGTGGTCTCCGGCTTCCGCCGCGTAGACTTCGGCCACGATTTCTCCCGCCCACGCAGTACCAACACCACCACCGGCACGCTCACCCCCGAGCAGCGCTATGAGCGCGCCGTTATCGTTGGCCTCCTCAACGGCAACGGCCGCGGCGATGACGCCACCAAGCACGCCTCGTGGGAAGCCGAAGGCTGGGCCAATGCCCTTTCCTTACCCCGCCGAGTTACCCTCGAGGGCGGCGTCCTCTACCAAGCCCCCGCCCGGGGCTTGCCCGATGCCGTTAAGCTTTCCGATTACGCCCGCTCATGGACCGGCGTCATGGAGGTGCCTTCCGGTTCCTGCGTCACCGTCACGCTTCTCGACGGCGCCGGTGACCCCGCCGCCACCATCCGCCACTCCGGCGATGACATCAGCCTCGATCGCTCAATGAACAAGGCTTTCAATCATTGCTTTGCCGATTCTGAGCCCGCCACCGCCACGCTTGCCGAGGGCGACTCCGACACCCTCACCATTATCCAAGACGGTTCCACCGTCGAGGTATTCGTCGATGGTGGCCTCATCGCCATGGCCTCCCGCGTCTACTTCGAAGGCGGCTGCTCTGGGCTGCGCGTCGAAACCTCCGGCGATGCCGTTATCGAGCAGGACTGGCAGCGCTCCGGCTCCAAGCTCTAAACACCACCCGACGCCCCGCTCGGTTCTCCACCCCGCCCTTCGCGCTCACCGGCACAGCCGCCCACTGCGGTTGCGCTGCTCCCGGTGAGCGGCAAGGGCGGGGTTGTGCGTTTCCGGACCCGCGGCACCCGCGCCACCCGCGGTACGGGGCGATGTCACGCCGCGCGCCCTTCGCGCTCAAGGGGAGACGCTGGGGCGTCGGAAAGCGTGTGCTGGTGAGCGGCAAGGGCGGGGATGAGGCAGAAGGGCCGGGGCTAAACTGCGCGGAGGCGGTCCAGTCGAGCGCGGGCGGTAACCGTAAGTGTCGGAGGAAGAGCGGCCATGCGCTCGGCGAGTTCTCCGGCGCTAATGTGACGCGCGGATGGGCTCATCCCGACCTGCGCGGCAACGGAGGCCTTATCGAGCTCAATGGGGAACGAAATATCCACCGGGTCGGCCGCCTGCTCGAGGAAGCCCTCGGCCTGCTCGTACATGCGCTCCACCTTGCCGTCTTCCACGCCGAGGATGCCCAAAGGCTCCCGCAGCTCGTCCAAGTGGCCGGCATCAGGGGTCAAGACGATGACCTGGCCGCCTGGGGCGAGCACGCGCTGGAATTCGGCCGGATTGCGTGGGGCGAAGACGACGGAAATAGCGTCGACGGACTCATCACGAATGGGCAGGCGCTCCCATACATCGGCCACGACGGCACCGACGCGCGGGTGGCACTTAGCCAAGTGCTTCGCAGCGTGCGGAGAAATATCGAGCCCGACGCCGCGGGCCTCAGCGATGGAGTCGAGGGTGTGGGCCAAGTAGTAGCCCGTACCAGCGCCCACCTCAAGCAGAGAGGCGGGCGTAGATTCGGCCAACGATGCGGAATCCAGCGCACTTTGGACTGCCCCAGTCACGGCCTCCACGAAGGGCGCGAAGTGCCCCATGGCCAAATAGGTCTCGCGGGCGTTGACCATGTCCATGTCATCGCCCTTGTGCTTGAGTCCGGCGCCGGCCGCGAGGGTGACGTAGCCCTGCTTGGCCACATCAAAAGAGTGGCCGGATTCCGAGACCAGGCGAGAGAAATCATCGGCACCAGAAAGCGCGGTGCCATCATTGGGATCAGCCAGAATGTCGACGATATGAGAAAGCATGTATCTAGACTAGCTAGAAACCTCGGTCAACAGAGAACCAAGCTCGGCGGCCTCGTCCTTGCTCAGCTCGATGACGATGCGCCCGCCTCCATCGGAGGGGATGCGCATGACAATTTTGCGGGACTCCTCTACTGCTTCCATTTCTCCGCCCGTGGTGCGCGGCTTCATTGCTGCCATAGTGAGTCTCCTTTAGTTAACTTCTTTTCCTTCCAGCTTAGACCTTTTCGGCGCGGAAGATAGTTGCTCTTCTAGTTGTGCGAGGAGATCATCTACTTGGTCCTGGCGGTACCCGCGGGGCACAACCTCGAATTTCACCTGGTCAAGGCGCCCTTCGCGGGCAGCGGCGCGGTTATTTTCACGCACCTTCTCCGGCTCATCGAGCGGGTACATAACCGCGCCGCGGCCAAAAATCGACCCCCATACCCAGGTGCCGATGACGGTCAGGGAGAAAAGGACGAGGATGAGCATAATCCAAGACAGCATGGCTTAAACCTTACCTTTTAGCGGCGGGCGTTGAGCAACGGGCGCGGTAACCCCGGCGCGGGAGAGCAGTGTGCGCGCGACTACCTCGGCCATCGGCGCGAGTTCATGTAGCGGCCGGTTGCGGTGCACCCGAGTTCCCAAGTCCACCTGCGCTATTGTGCCCCGCTTGCCGACGTCCACCAATAGCCCTGCTTCCACCCCGTAGCCTTCTACGAAGGGCAGCTCGACAGCGGTGGCGCGGCGCAGAGAGTATTCGCCTCCGAGCGGTTGGTCGATATGAGCGAGCTCTGGGAAAAATTGCTTAATGAGCGGTTTGGCTGTCAGCTCGGTGACGCGGCCGCCGCCGGTGGGCTGGCCGTTGAGGCTGCGGCGGTAGCGGGCCTTGACCATTTCCACCGCGGGGTCGGCAAAGGGATCGGCCAGCGCGGTGACCATGCCGGGCGCGGCGGATTCAAGATCCGCATCGACGAAGACGACTATGTCTCCCTTCGCTGCGGCGACCCCACGCCAGAGGGATTCTCCTTTCCCGGGACGCGGCTCCACCGGGAGGATATCGCGCCAATTGTGCACGTCGGCTCCAGCTGCCGCAGCGCGAGACGCGGTGGCGTCTGAGGAGTCGGCGTCGATTACCAGCACCTCAAGCGGATTATCGGCAAGGCAGGCGCGCACGACGTCTGCGACGGTGCCCTCCTCGTTGAGCGCTGGAATGATAACGGAGACGCTCATGCAAGGCCTCGCGTGGTTGCTAGCGGGGCGACCTCGCCTTGGATGGCGGCAGTCATACGGATGACATCAGCGGTTTCTGCCACCTCGTGGACGCGGAAAGCGGCCACTCCGCGGGCAGCGGACCACGCGGTGGCGGCTAGGGTACCCGCAACGCGCTCTCCTACCCCGCGGTCTAGCGTCTCGCCCACAAAATCTTTGTTTGATAGCGCCATGAGCACCGGCCAGCCGGTGGCCACGACCTCGTCTATGCGCCGCAAAAGCTCGAGACCGTGGAAGGTGTTCTTGCCAAAGTCATGGGTCGGATCGATGAAGGTCAGGTCCTCCGGGCAACCGAGAGCGGCAGCGCGCTCGGCCAGCTGGGTGGTTTCCGCGATGACATCGGCCACCACGTCATCAAAATGGACACGGTGCGGCCGGGTGCGCGGGGTGATACCACCGGTGTGAGAGCAGACATAGCCCACGCGGTAGTGTCCGGCGACCTCGATGAGCTCGGGATCCCAACCCGCCCAGGTGTCATTTATGAGCCCGGCACCGGCTGCAATGGCTGCCTCTGCCACCTCGCTGCGCCACGTATCGACGGAAATGAGGACATCCGGGTGGCGCTGATGCACCTTCTCAATGGTCGGCACCACGCGGTCGATTTCCTCCGCCGCGTCCACAGCTTTGCCGGGGCCAGCCTTCACGCCACCAATATCGACGATCGAAGCACCGGCTGCGATCACCTCATCGCAGCGGCGCAGCGCCGGGTCGAGGTCAAAGGTTGCCCCCTTGTCATAGAAAGAATCCGGGGTGCGATTGACAATCGCCATCACACGCGCGAGGCTCAACGCGGCTCCCTGATGCGCTTATCGCTCATAACCTCGTGACGCTTAATGATGTGGGAGACGGCTTCATCGGGGTCGTCGGTAAGCAGGAAAAGCTCCCGGTCGCTTTCGTTGATAAATCCACCCGCTGCTAGCGTCTTGTCCATCCATTCCAAAAGGCCGGTCCAGTACTCGGTGCCCATGAGCACGATGGGGTAATTGGTCACCTTGCCGGTCTGCACCATGCACATGACTTCGAAGAACTCATCCATCGTGCCCATGCCGCCAGGTAGGCAAATGAAGGCCTGCGAGTACTTCAAGAACATCGTCTTGCGGGCGAAGAAGTAGCGGAAATTCAGGCCCAGGTCGACGTACTCGTTGAGGCCCTGCTCATGGGGAAGCTCGATGCCCAAGCCCACGGACAGCCCGCCGGCTTCGTGGGCGCCACGGTTGGCTGCCTCCATGATGCCGGGGCCGCCACCGGTGATGACGGCATAGGAGTGCTCGGCCAGCTTGCGGCCGACCTCGACGCCCAGCTGGTAGCTCGCGTCCTCGGGCGTGGTGCGTGCGGAGCCGAAGACGGTGACGGCCTTCGGCAACTTGGATAACGCATCGAAGCCGGCGACGAATTCGCCTTGGATGCGCAGCACGCGCCACGGATCGGCATGCTGCCACTCGTGGTCTGCACCGGACTCCAAGAGCCGCTGGTCAAAGGTGGAGGCCTGTTCGCCTTCGGTGCGCAGCAGCATCGGGCCGCGCAGAGTGCGCATCTGCTCAGGAGTCATGGTCTATCCCTTCAGGTATTTCAGGAGGGCGGTGGATACTTCACTAATCTGCGCGGTGGGGACCTGCTCGTCCTTTTTATGCGCAAACCCTGGGTCACCGGCGCCGAAGTTCACGGCCGGGGTGCCCATTTCGGAGAAGCGGGCGACGTCGGTCCAGCCAAACTTGGCGCGGACGTTGCCCCCGACGGCGTCGATAAGAGCTTTGGCTGCAGGCTGGCCCAACCCAGGCTGGGCGGCCGGGGCAATGTCGTCGATGTCGATGGTGACATCTTCTTCCTCGCCGATGATGGATTTCATGTACTCCAGCGCCTCCTCGCTCGTGCGGTCCGGGGCGAAGCGGAAGTTCACAAACATCCAAGCCTCATCCGGCAGCGTATTTGTGGCCACGCCGGACTCGAGGTGAACGATATTGAGGCCCTCGCGGTAAGTACAGCCGTCAATGGTGACGTCGCGGGACTCATAGGCGGCGATGCGGCTCATAATCGGTGCGAGCTTGTGCGCGGCATTGGAGCCGAGCCAGGCGCGGGCCGAGTGCGCGCGGGTGCCGTGCGCGGTCACGCGCAGGCGGATGGAGCCCTGACAACCGGCCTCCACCATGGCGCCGGAGGGCTCGCCCAGAAGCGCGAAGTCCCCCTCGAGCCACTCCGGGTGGTCCTTTTGCAGATGGCCCAAGCCATTAAATTCAGTAGCTACTTCTTCACCCTCATAGGCGATGACAGTAAAATCATGTTTCAGCTCCTCCGACTCGTGCAGCTGGGCAAAGGCATTAAGGTAGATGGCCATGCCTGACTTCATGTCCACGGTGCCACAGCCCCACATAATCTCCACCCCGTCTTTAGTGGTTTCCATGTGATGCGGTACATTTTCTGCCAACGGAACGGTATCAATGTGTCCGGCGAGCACCACGCGGGAATCTAGCCCACGGTTCGTGCGGGCGCACACGGTATTGCCGTAGCGGGCAACCTCGACGTCCAAACCGCGCAGCGCTTCTTCGACGGCGTCTGCGATGGCCTCCTCATGGTGGGAGGGGCTCGGAATATCAACGAGCGCCTTGGTTAGTTCGATGGGGTCTGCATATAGATCTAAAGTCACAAAGCGCCATGCTAGCGCCCCGCGTAGCTCCCCGCATTGTGTAAAGTTCGCTTCACTGTAAATATTTCGTCCTCCCTAAGGTGATAACAATGGCCGAAACCGCTCAATTGAAATCCCGTCATCTCACGATGATGGGCCTTGGCTCTGCCGTGGGCGCCGGCCTCTTCCTCGGCGTAGGCCTCGGCATCCAGATTTCCGGCACCTCCGTGCTCATTTCCTATGCCGTGGCCGGCGCGCTCATTGCGCTAGTGATGTGGATGCTCGGTGAGATGGCCGCCGCCCGCCCCTCTTTGGGGTCATTTTCCACCTACGCCGGTCAGGCCTTCGGACACTGGGCACGCTTTACCATGGGATGGATTTATTGGTTCATGCTAATCATGGTCATGGGCGCCGAAATCACCGGGGCGGCCGCCATCATCTCCAGCTGGTTCGATATCGACCCGTGGATTCCGGCACTTATCGCCGTGGCATTCTTCGCAGTGGTCAATTTCGCGGCCGTGGGCGGATTTGGCGAGTTTGAGTTCTGGTTCGCCATCATCAAGGTCGGCGTCATTGTCGCCTTCCTTGCCATAGGCGTGCTCATGGCGCTGGGCATCCTGCCCGGCATGGATCTCTCCTTGGCCGGGACCAATTTCACCGCTAATTTCCTGCCCAATGGCATGCCCGGCTTCGCCGCCGGATTGCTAGCCGTGGCCTTTGCCTTCGGCGGTATCGAATTGGTTACTATCGCGGCGGCCGAATCCGAGGACCCAGCACATAACGTGGCCACCGCGGTCCGCGCCATTATCGTGCGCATCATGATCTTCTACATCGGCTCCATCGTGGTTATCACCATGGCGCTGCCCTTTAGCTCCATCCAGGACGCCGACGTAGCCGCCGATTCCCCCTTCACCCTCGTGCTTGCGGCCGCCAAGATTCCCTTCGCGTCCGGTTTCATGGAAGCGATTATCGCCTTGGCGCTGCTCTCCGCCTTCAACGCGCAGATCTACGCCACTTCCCGCTTGGTCTTTGACATGGCTAAGGATCACTGCGCCCCAGGATTCTTCCTCAAGCAAAATCGCGCTGGCTCCCCCATCAACGCGGTCATTTTGTCCATGGTCTTCGCCTTCGCTTCGGTAGGCCTGCAGTTTTGGAACCCTCCGGGGCTCCTAGCATTTCTCTTCAATGCAGTGGGCGGGTGTCTGCTGGTCATCTGGTCCTTCATCGTGGCTTCCTTTATCAAGCTGCATCCCCAAATGCGCGGCAATGGCGAGTTGACCGATCTGCGTGTGCCCGGCTTTCCCTGGCTGCCGTGGGTCACGGCCGCGGCGCTGGGCGGGCTCACCCTGCTCATGCTCTTTGACCCAGATGCACGCAACCAGGTCATCTCGGTACTCATCCTCGCTGCGATACTCGTCGTCTTGTCCTTCGTACTACCCACCGGCCAGCGCGCAGAGACGCGGAGGTAGTTGCTAAGCTAGCGGGCATGACTTCTGCATCCGCACGTGGCCTGGCAACCATTACCCATGACGGCACCGTCTTGGACGTCTGGTTCCCAGCCGTTTATACCGATAAGACCGTAGAGACCACCGAGACCAAGCGCTTGGAGGAGGTCCCTCAGCAGTTCTCCGCGCTGGCAGGCCCGGACGAGGAGCGCGGCGTGGCCCGCGTTGCCGTCGAGACCTCCATCAAAGATCTGGATGACGCCCCCGTCGATACCTACGATGCTTACCTGCGCCTGCACCTCCTTTCTCACCGCGCGGTCAAGCCGCACGGCCTGAATATGGATGGCATCTTCGGCCACCTCAATAACGTGGTCTGGACTAACTACGGCCCCTGCGCCGTCTCCGATTTCCAGATGGTGCGCGGCCGCCTTGCCTCCCGCGGCCCGGTCGTTGTCTACTCCGTTGACAAATTCCCCCGCATGGTGGACTACGTTGTACCGTCCGGCGTTCGCATTGGCGACGCGGACCGCGTGCGCTTGGGCGCCCACCTTGCTGAGGGAACCACTGTCATGCATGAGGGCTTTGTGAACTTCAACGCCGGCACCTTGGGCGCCTCCATGGTGGAGGGCCGCATCTCCGCGGGCGTCGTCGTGGGCGATGGCTCCGATATCGGCGGCGGCGCGTCCATCATGGGCACCTTGTCCGGCGGCGGCAAGGAGGTCATCTCCATCGGCGAGCGCTGCCTGCTCGGCGCCAATTCCGGCATCGGCATTTCGCTTGGCGACGACGCCGTAGTCGAAGCCGGCCTCTACGTCACCGCCGGCACCAAGGTGACCGTCTTTGGCAAGGTCGCGGAAGCACTGGGCGTTGATAATGGCGAGAACGTCAAGGGCTCCCAGCTCTCCGGTGCCTCCGGTATGCTGCTGCGCCGCAACTCCGTCTCCGGTGCGGTTGAGGCTGTGGAATGGAAATCCGAGGCCGTCGCGTTGAACGACGAGCTGCACAAGAATTAATACCCCCGATTCCTATAGCCTTATCGGGCAAAATAAGATGGAGGGGTGACTGATAACTCCTCCACCCTCGGTTCTGGCCTGAAGGTCCGCCACCTAACCATGATGGGGCTTGGCTCCACCATCGGTGCCGGGCTATTCCTCGGCACCGGCGTCGGTATCTCCGCCGCTGGGCCCGCCGTGCTCCTCGCCTATATCATCGCCGGCTTCCTGGCCATTTTGGTGATGCAGATGCTGGGCGAGATGGGCACTGTTATCCCCGCCTCCGGCTCTTTTTCCGAATATGCCGAACATGGCATCGGCCGCTGGGCGGGCTTTACCCAGGGCTGGATTTATTGGCTAGCCACCGTCGCCGTACTCGGCGCCGAAATCACCGGCGCGGCCGGATTCATTGGCTCCTGGTTCGACGTCTCGCCGTGGATCCCCGCAGCTATCTGCGTGGTCCTCTTCGGCGTCATCAACCTGCTGCGCGTGCGTAGTTTCGGCGAATTCGAGTATTGGTTCGCGCTTATCAAGGTCGTCGTCATCGTGGCCTTCCTCATCATCGGCGTGCTGCTCATCCTGGGCCTCCTGCCTGGCCATTCTTTCATCGGCACCTCCGTCTTCCTCGAGGACGGCTTCATGCCCAATGGCCTCGGCGGCGTCGCGGCCGGCCTTTTGGCCGTAGCCTTCGCCTTCGGCGGCATCGAAGTCGTCGCCATCGCCTCTGCCGAATCCGAGGACCCCGAAAAATCCCTGGTCAACGCCGTGCGCTCCACCATCTTGCGCATCTCCGTGTTCTACTTGGGCTCCGTTCTCGTCATCACGTTCCTTCTGCCTTATTCCATCTTGGGAGGTGCCTCCACGGCCGCAGAATCGCCCTTCACCATGGTCCTCGAGCGCGCCGGCATCCCGGGTGCGGCCGGCATCATGGAGGTTGTCATCGTCCTTGCGTTGCTTTCCGCTTTCAATTCGCAGATCTACGCCTCCTCTCGCATGATGCACTCGCTGGCCTCCCGTGGCGAGGCTCCACGCATCTTCACCACCACCAATAAAGACGGCGTACCCACCACCGCTATTGCCCTGTCCGTCCTACTCTCGGCCGTCATGGTGGTGCTCAACTACGCCGATACGGGTTGGCTTCTTACCTTCATGCTCAATGCCGCCGGCGCCTCCCTGCTCATCGTGTGGGTATTCATCGCCGTCAGCCAGCTGCGCCTGCGCCGTCAGCTCGAAGCACTCCATCCCCTTCCCATCCGCATGTGGGCCTTCCCCTACCTGACTTGGTTCGCCCTCGCGCTCTTTGCGGCCATCGCGGTGCTCATGCTTACCGACGCCACCGCCCGCACCCAACTCCTCTCCGCCGCCGCTATGTTCGCGGTGCTCGCCGTCGCCGGTGTCATCAACTCCAAGGTTCGCGGCATTGACCCCACCTCCACCCTGCCGTTGACTTAGCCCCTCCCCTCCCCGCTGTCCCTCCTCCCTCTGCCCTTCGCGCTCACCGGCGCGAGAATGGACGTCTCTTTTCGTCTCCCAGTGAGCGCGAGGGGGTGAGGTGCCCAACGCTCCGCCCGCCGCGCTCACGGGGAGCGAATGGGGACGTCGGAAAGCTCTGCCGGTGAGCGCAAAGGTCGTGGGCTTTCCACCGCTCCCCTCGCGCTCACCGTGAACACGGGTCGCTGCCAAAGGGCGGCTGCCGGTGAGCGCGTGGGGCGGTTATCCACAGCGTTCCAGGCCACGCGGCGGAAAATCGAGCCCCGTCCCTGAGTTATCCACAGGTTGCAGCGGGAAGCGTAGCCATCACGCACTGCGGCCGTTTACGTTTATTTCCATGGGGGAATGGACAACCGCGGAACTGCGTGAGCAGGGTTTAAGTAAAGAGGCGATTCGCCGCAAGGTGCGTGAGGGCAAGCTGTACCGCGTGCATCGGGGGATTTATACCGATTCGTGGACGCCCCTGGCGGTGGCGCGGACCTTGGCGCATGGGCTCAGCCGAATCCATTTCACCGGAAAGACTGCACAAGAGATTTATCTCGGCCGGCAGCTAACCTTTCCGTTGGAAGCAGAGGGACCTCGTACATTGAAGGGAAAATGCTTCCGAGTTTCGCACTCGCGTCTCCGGGCCACACACAAGGTCAACGGCCTACCGGTGGTGCAACCGCTATGGGCTGCACGCAGAATTTCGCGCGCATGTAGGCCTTTATTGGAAGACTACTACCAAGGAAAGCACGGCCCCAACCGCCTAGAAGAGGACCGTCGGCGAATGCGGCGCGTCCCGACGCCTCTTAAAGAGGCTATACGACACGCTGCTATAGGCGCGGATAGCTCACCGGAACGCACGCTAAGCAGGCAGCTGCGCGCAGAAGGTATCTTCCCCAAGCACAATGTTCTCATCGCCGGCTACCGCTTTGACCTGAAGATTGGCAAGCTGCTGGTGGAAGTTGACGGCTGGGAATACCACAAGCACAGTGTGGCCTTTCAAGCTGACCGTTCCAAACAAAACGCGGCTGTAGCCCATGGTTATACCGTTTTGCGTTTTACTGCCGACGACATCATCCACCACCTCAACCAGGCCGTTTTGCTCGTCAAGGCCACGTTGGAAGTGCTCAAAGGCGGTAGTCCGCAGCTCCCTACCTCAGCCACTGTGCCCTATTGGCAGTGGCACCTGTGCGTATAACCCTTGCCTTAGTGACAACTTTCCTTTACACTAGGTGATGCAAGAACGACACCCCGTAAAGGAGACCAGATGGCCGAGCACCCCAACATGGTCCGCAAATGGCGCCGCTGGCTCGAATTATCACAAGCTGAACTCGCCAGAAGAGTTGGCGTCTCCCGCCAAACCATCGCCAATATCGAACGCGGCAACTACTCGCCCTCCGTGCACCTCGCGCTGGATATTTGCCACGAACTAGGAAAAACCGTCGAAGAAATTTTTGGAGCTGAACAACATGATTAACGCCATCGCCAATTACTCCCTCAAGGAAATCGATCGCGCGACTCGCGATGAGTTCGAACGCGACACGCTTTATAAGGCCTGCGTAATCGGAATGACCCCAATCTCGTTCCTCGAACTCGTCGTCGCCGCAATTCTCGCCTGGGTCCTTCCTGGCCAAATGTCCATGCTGTGCTTCCTCGCGCTCGTGCCGTCCATCGTGGGCAACTTCATCGGTTCTGCTTGGATGCGCAAGCGCGTGGCCACCCCAATTGTTAGCCGCAATTGGACGGCTATCGCTGTCTACCTCATCCCTCTTATAGTCATGTTCGCCGGCATTGCCTTTAACGCCTACGCGCCTGCCGACGGCCACGACCCCGTCTCCTACCTCATCGGTACCGCAGTCGGCGCCATTGCCGTGCTCGCCCTCACCCCCTTCTTTCGTCGCCGCCAGCACCGTCGCGACCAAGCTCGCCTCGATGCCGAGTTAGAAGACTAGTTTCACTCCGGCACCTCACCCCGCCCTTCGCGCTCACCGCGGACGGCGGGTTTTCTTTGTTTTCGTTCCCCGTGAGCGCGGCGGGAGGTACTGTCTCCTTCGCGCTCACGGGGAGAAAGAAAAATCCCCGCCAACCTGCGCTGGTGAGCGCGGGGGCGGAGAGGAAGAAAATACGGGACCTAGCTAGGCCGGCTCGGTTTCCTCGACAAGTTGCGGCGTCTTCGGCTGCGAGCGGAAGGTCCACAGCTTGTTCAAGATAAAGTTAATCGGCATAGCGACAATGATAGAAATGGCCGATGCCCAGTACACCTTTGTACGCAAACCGGTCGAATCATCCAGAATGTCTGAGGGCAAATGCAGCGGCGAAGTCGGATTCATTAACAGTGTCGCCACAACTTGACTTACGATAAAAGCTCCAATTCCAGCGAGAAGGAATGGGAAGAAACCGCGCAGCCAAGACACCTTCGCCACCGATCGGAAAGTCCACATGCGATTCAGCTGGTAGTTCCAAGTGTTGGCGACCAAAAACGCAATGGTCAAAAACACATGGTACCAACGGATATGGAAAACAGAGCCGAAGAGATTGATGAAGGGATCATCCGCCTCGATGCCGCCAGACCACCAAGTAATCTTTCTGCACAAATAGACCACAAAGAGATTAACCGCGGTACCGGAGCCGCCAACAATGCCGAATTTGAGAAACTGCCCAAAATTGGACACAAAGCGCGCGACGCTGAGGTCTGCCATGGGCCGCCTTTCTAGCCAGTGATTTAATAACTACTCGATTGTAGTTCTTAAGTCCTGCGAACTGAAAAATTGACGCTCGGATTGTGATAGAGGATCTATAAAAGAGATAGCCTCATGGAGTAGGGCGAGCGGGGCGCGAAAATCATAGAGGTCGAGCTTGCGCGGGGCGGGGTACGTGTCGTCCCCGAGAAGCGGGTGCCCCAGATGATTAAGCAGCACGCGCAGTTGGTGGGTATGGCCGGTGCGCGGCCACATGGTCACCTCCCGGCCGGCGGCGCGCACATACGTAGAGGTGGGCGTGCCATCGGAAGCAACGAGCACCTGGCGCGAGCCGCGGGGCTTGTGCATGTGCAGGGTGATTTCCCGATCCACATAAAGCGGCCGCTTGACGACGCCCCGATACCTCTTCACCGCACTCCCCTTGCCAAAGATGCCCTGGTAAGCGGCGCGAGTGGCGGGATTGCGAGAGCAAAGCACAAGGCCGGCCGTCAGGCGGTCTAGGCGATGCAGCGGCACGATATCGTCGTCGCCAAAATCTACGCGCAGGCGGGTTTGCAGCGTTTCGCGTTGTAATCGGCCATTGGTGGTCGTGGGCAGAAAGTGCGGCTTATCGGCCACGATGAGGTCGCGGTCGGCGTAGATGACTGAGTAGTCGAAAGGAATGGGGCGCTCGGCAGGCACAGTGGGGTGATACCAGGCCGGCACGGGACGCGGCAGCTCGGCCCCAGCCGGCAGCAAAGCCCCAGGTGGATAGGGAGAATCGCCGGCGCGAGCGGCGAAGTACTCCCCTTTTTCGGGCACGTGGCCGCGCAGGACCGTCTTGCGCGGGGATATGCCCTCGCGTGCGGGAGGCCTGCCGGAATTAGGCACCGGCGAGGCGGTCTACTGCAACATCGATGCGCTCATCGGTGCCGTTGAGACCAATGCGCACGTGCTTCTCGCCTGCTGGGCCATAGAAGTCACCAGGGGCGGCGAGGATACCTCGCTCGGCAAGCCAGTCGATGGTCTCGCGGCAATTCTCGCCGCGGGTGGCCCAGAGGTACATGCCGGCATCGGAGTGGTCGATGGTAAAGCCGGCGTCGACAAGCGCGTGCATGAGCACCGCGCGACGGGAGGCGTAGCGGTTGCGCTGAAGCGTCTCGGTGTCGTCGTCGTTAAGCGCGGCGACCATGGCGGCCTGAATGGGCCCTGGAACGATGAGGCCGGCGTGCTTGCGCAGCAGTAGCAGCTCGTCGATGAGGTCGTTATCGCCAGCGAAGAAGCCGGCGCGGTAGGAAGCCATATTCGCGGTCTTGGATAGCGAATGCATGGCAATGAGCCCGGTATTATCGCCATCGGTCACGCGCGGATCGAGGATGGACACCGGCGGATTATCGTCATTCCACCCCAAACTCATATAGCACTCATCGGAGGCGATGATGGCGCCGGACTCGCGCGCCCACGCTACGATGCGACGCAGCTCCTCCACCCCGAGCACACGGCCCGTGGGATTGGATGGCGAGTTCAAAAAGACCAAAGAGGCGTCTTGGAAATCGGAATCCGCACGCAGCGGAGTGGCTCCGGCAAGCAGCGCGCCCACCTCATAGGTGGGATAAGCCACCGAGGGGAAGGCAACGGTCTCGCCGCGCATGCCCAAAAGCGTGGGCAGCCAGGCGATGGCCTCCTTGGTACCAACCACCGGCAGTACGCGATCGACCTGCATATTGTAGCGGCGGGTCAGCGCGGCGGCGATGGCCTCGCGCAGCTCCGGGGTGCCGGCGGTCTGCGGGTAGCCGGGGGCCTGCGCGGCTGCGGTCAACGCAAGCTGCACGCCTGGGGCTACTGGGTCAACGGGGTTGCCCACCGAGAGGTCAACGATTCCACCCGGGTGGGCCTGGGCCTTCTTCTTGGCGCCGGCCAGTGAATCCCAGGGGAAGTCTGGAAGCGTCTTTCCTAGCGGTGTGCGAGCCATGTCTTACTCCTGATTCTGTGGCGGAAGCGCAGCAATCATCGGGACGTCAAAATCCTGTGGTCCAAGGGCCGCCGCGCCGCCTGGGGAGCCCAGGTCATCGAAGAAAGCGGCGTTGGCGTCGTTGTAGTCCAGCCACTCATCGGGAACGTCATCTTCGTAGAAGATGGCCTCGACCGGGCAAGCCGGCTCGCAGGCGCCGCAGTCCACGCACTCATCCGGGTGGATGTAGAGCATGCGCTTGCCCTCGTAGATGCAGTCAACAGGGCATTCCTCAACGCAGCTGCGGTCCATTATGTCAACGCAAGGCTGTGCGATCGTATAAGTCATGGAGATTCCTTGAAACTTCCTGATGTCACGGATTTGGGATGTTTAACAGTATGTCACTTCTGCTTGAAAAATGGCCAAACGCCCCCGCCTATCCCGGCCAAAAGCAGGAGCAGGCTGAGAATATTATTGGCCAAGAGCATGTCTCCAGTCATTGGCACCATCAGCATGAAGGCGAAAAAGCCCAAGCACCATACGATGAGCGGGATGGCGCTGACTACCGGCGTGCGGCTCCACAAGCGGGCGGTGCGGGTGAGCACGGAGTTGAACCACCACGCAATCACAATGGTAATGGGAAAGGCTACGCTCGCCCCATTGGATAGCGGGATGCGGGCGGTGAGGTAAATGACCTCGAGAAATACCGAAAGCAGCGCGCCGATAGCCAACCAAACTAGGCCCGTTACCTGCTCGCCGCGGCTAAAATCCGTGCGCATCACAGGCCACCGAGCAAATCATCGGCCGGCTCGCCTTGGCCCAGTTGGAAGTATTCGGCAGGCAGCAGCGGCATAACTAGCAGATTGGACAGGCCAAAGGCGCCGGGTACGCGCTGAGGTTCATGGATCGCGGCCACAGCGGACGCGGGATTGGTGCGGGTGGTGGAGCCATCGGCCAACCAAATTTGGGAGGCGTGGGCGCGCATGGCACGGCGCTTGGCGTCCAGGGCGGCGTCAGAGAGAGCGACAGTGACATCAGCCCCCTCGTTGGTGAAGTTGTCCAAGTACTCCTGGCTAGGCGTGGTCCATCCAGCTGGGGCATCGAGGGTTTCCAGGCCGGCGTAGTTAGCGGCGCGGTCAAAAATGCCGTACCAAATGCGCACGCTTGGCGACGCCGCCTTCATCACCACCTTATGTACCGCAATGTGATCCGGGTGGCCATATCCGCCATCGGGCCCGTAGGTCAAAATGGCGTGGGGGTCAATTGCTTCGAGCTCGTCACCGAGGTAATCGGCAGCCTCATCGATACGATTGACCAGCGCGCGCGAATTTTCGTGCGAGGGTGAGCCCGCCATGCCGGAGTCACGGAAGTGACCGAAACCGCCCAACTGGATTCCCTTTACTCCAAGAGCCTCCAGTGCGTTAGTCAATTCGCGAGCGCGAAAGCCGCCGAGCTGATCATGATCGGCCAGGCCCTGGTAGGGCTCACCAATAACCTCGCCGTCCTCGCCCAAGGTGAGCGTAATAACGGTGACCTCGGCACCGCGTGCGGCTAAGGTCGCAAGGGTACCGCCCATGAAAAGGGTTTCATCATCCGGGTGGGCGTGGACTGCCACAACGCAGTAGCCGGTTAAATCCTTAGTCTTCATCTATCCTCCAGCGGGGCGCGGTGATAAGACCCCCGTCCCAGTCATCAATGCTTTGGCCGGGGCCTACAATACCCTTCCCGAGCGCGTGGATACGCGTCTCATCCATCAGCGGCACGTAGAGCGCTTCCTTAGAGTTCACTTCTCGAATGCGGCGAAGGGCTTCCTTTGGACTGAGGTCGCCGGACAAGATTTCCGTGCGAATCTCCTCCGCATTCTCCGGACAGATTCCGGACAAATCGCCTGCCAGTGGTTGTTTATTATCGCAGCTAAAGATATTTGCCGCGGCCAACGAGTTCAAGGAGATATCTTCCCAAGTAACCACGGCATCCACATCGCCTTCTGGCAAAAGCTTGGAGGTTATTGTGGTCAGGCGCTCGGAAACCACCTCGGCATCTATCCCGTGGGCTTCCAGAACATCGTAGAGGGTATTTGCCGCGGCCAAGGCAGTGGGGCTAGTAGGATCTACCGCAAAGCGAATCGGTTTCTTGCTGGCGCGTGCGCGCAACGCAGTAAGATCCGTGTCTTTACTTATGGGGTTATTTCCGGGCTCCAGATTGGAAGCACGGCCTGTGGCCAAGCGGGCGACCTGATCCGTATCAATCAGTGAGGCTAATCCGCGGCGCTCAGCCCTTTCTTCCAATGCGCCTTCCGCAGTAGACATGTGCAGGCGCAGTTGGCGTGGGCGAGTAAGTGCTTTTTCAGAGACATGCCCTAAAAGACCCAACGCCTCCTCTGAGGTTTGGTCCGGTGTAAAATCCGCGAATCCAATCTGTCCGGAGCGCAGCATATTCAGCGCCTGGGTGCTATCGCGCACCTCACTTAGCTGGATGACATCCACTTGGGCCGGGTTAGCGCCCCAGAACCGATCATTTCGGTTCAAGGTAATGACTCCGCGGCCGCGGTCCACGCTATCGACAAGGAAGCGCCCGGCCGAGGCTGGAATCTTATCCGCTAAAGCAGAGCCGAAATTATCATCTTGCAATAAGTGCGAAGGCAGTAGGTTATGGAAGAGCAGGTGCCAGTCCTTCACCTTCTGGGAAAAATCCACCGTGACTACGCGGCCACCATCGGAGGTATTCACGGCCGAGATGGCGTGGTAGCCAGCGGGATCTCGTACACCGGCGGTCGTGGTCATCTGCTTCCACAAGTAGCTAAAGTCCGCGCCAGAGATGGGCGTACCATCTGACCACTGCGCAGGTGAAGCAATAACATAGCGCACCCGCTGCGCCACCCCCTTGGGGGCATTTACCTCGGCGGCGGATTCCAGGATATCGGCGTCCCTCTGACCGCCGTGGAAGGTTGAGGGCAGCACCAGTTCCGCAATCTGGTCCACCAGCTCGGAGTTATTGGCCACCAGGTGAGGGTTTAAGCCCGCGCGCAAGGGATCTACGCCCACTGAGATAGTAGGACGCTTAGCGGAATCGGCGTCTTGGGGTAGCTCTTCTTGCTGTTTTGCAGTGGTGGTGGCCTGGTCCTCTTGCAGCGCGGAGGCATTATTCTCCACCACCGGTGGAGGACCAGGGTTAGCCGCGCAAGCGCTTAAGAAAGCAAGGCTAGCGGCGCTCAGCACCGCCGCCATTGCCGACGCCGCGCGCCTTGTTGAAGCCGGATTCTTTTTCATCGCGGACTACTTTAGTCCCTCTACCCCGCCGAAACGAAGATATTCGGCGCTAGACTCAGGCTCAGACCGCAACTTTGAGGGAGGCACCAATGCTGATTTGCCAAGAAATGTTCCTGCTATTAACCAAAGACAATGGCAAGAAAGAAGACTGGGTGTCCAATAATGAGGCCGCCCTACGCGCTACCGTCCTCGCGGACCTACTGCTGGGCGGGCATGTAGAGCTCGGTGAGAAGAAAAGGGTGGAGACTACTCCACAGCGCCCGGAGCACCCCGTGTTGGCTTGGGCTTGGGAGGAGCTGCAGCAGCACAAGGCCACCAGCATGCAGAGCCTCTTGGAGGCTTCGTGGTTTACCCCGCGGGAAATCATCGCTTTGGATTTCCACGCGAATGGACAGCTCGATGTGGAAAAGGCCAAGTGGTGGCAGATAAGCGGCGACCGCTACATCATGACGGACTTGGAGCTAGAAAACGAACTGCGCGAGCGGCTGGTTGCAGTATTGAAAGCGCAGCGTCCGGCCGCGATCAATGACGTCATCATCCTAGATATTCTCCGCGAGGTCAGCGGGGCTTATACCCTGCTGAAAAACGATGCGGAGGGAATGAAGCGCCGGGAGATGCGGGCACGCATTCAGGAAATCAAAAAGGAGGTCGAGTATGACAAAACCGCCTCCTCTGCGGTCAAGGCCGTAGTTGAGGAGGCGGCAGCGGTGGCGGCGATGGTTGCCACGTCAGCGGCAATCACCACAACCTCAATCACCACAACCTAGAGTGATGCTGACTACTTATTCATCTGCTTCGCGCGAGCCGCAGCACGCTTGCGATCGGTAGCAGAAAGCTCAACCTTACGCACGCGGAGAACATTCGGGGCAACCTCGACACACTCGTCGTTGCCACAGAACTCCAGCGCCTCTTCCAGGGAGAGGGTGTGTGCCTTGGCAAGGGTGACCGTGGCATCCGCCGTGGCCGAGCGCATATTGGTCAGCTTCTTTTCCTTGGTGATGTTGATGTCAATATCCTCATCACGGTTATTGGCACCAACGACCATGCCCTCGTAGGCCTCAGCGCCTGGCTCGACAAAGAAGTTGCCGCGGTCAGCCAGCTGCATCAGCGCGTACTGGGTGATTTGACCGCTACGGTCAGCAACCAGGGAGCCGGTCGGGCGGGACTTAATCTCACCGGCCCATTCATCCAAGCCATCAGAGATGGAGTTAGCGATGCCGGCACCGCGGGTTTCGGTCATAAACTGGGTGCGGAAACCGATGAGACCACGGGCGGGAACGCGGAAGATCATGCGTACCCAGTCGCCCTCGCGGACATCCATAGCCTGCATCTGACCCTTGCGGGATGCTAGCAGCTGGGTGATAGCGCCCTGGTGCTCGGAGGGAGAGTCAATGGTGAGGATTTCGTACGGCTCGTAGGTCTTGCCGTCGATTTCCTTGGTCACAACCTGCGGCTTACCAATGGTCAGCTCGAAGCCTTCGCGGCGCATGGACTCAATAAGCACGGATAGCGCCATCTCGCCACGGCCCTGGACTTCCCAAGCGTCGGGGCGCTCGGTGGGCAGCACGCGCAGGGAAACGTTACCGATGAGCTCCTGCTCGAGACGAGCCTTGACCATGCGGGCGGTGAGCTTATCGCCGCCGCCCTGGCCTGCCATCGGGGAGGTATTGACACCAATGGTCATGGAGATAGCCGGCTCGTCCACAGTGATGCGCGGCAAAGCCTCTGGGTGCTCCGGATCGGCGATGGTGTCACCAATCATGACATCGGAGATGCCGGAAATAGCCACAATGTCACCGGCGATAGCCTCTTCGGCCGGCTGACGCTCGAAGCCTACGGTGCGCAGCAGCTCGGCTACCTTCACGGTCTTGGTGTGCTGGTTGCCGTCCTCGTCATAGTGGATCCAGGCCACCTGCTGGCCCTTCTTGATACGGCCGGCGTAGATGCGAAGCAAAGCAATACGGCCGAGGAAGTCGGAGGCGTCCAGGTTGGTAACGTGCGCCTGCAGCGGGGCATCAACGGTAGCGGAAGGCTCAGGCAAGACGTTATAGATGACGTCGAAAAGCGGCTGCAGGTCCTCGCCCTCAGGAACGTTGCCATCGCCCGGGTTCTCGGTGGCGGCAACGCCAGCACGGCCGGATGCGTAGAGAACCGGCAGGTCCAGCAGCTCCTCGGCGGCGGCTGCGGCTTCTTCATCTTCCAGGCCGGCGGCGATTTCCAGCAGCAGGTCCTGGGACTCGGAGACAACCTCGTCAATGCGGGCATCCGGGCGGTCAGTCTTGTTCACGCAGATAATAACCGGCAGCTTAGCTTCCAGTGCCTTAGTGAGCACGAAGCGCGTCTGTGGCAGCGGACCCTCGGAGGCATCGACCAGCAAAACTACGCCGTCAACCATGGAAATACCGCGCTCAACCTCGCCACCGAAGTCGGCGTGGCCAGGGGTGTCAATAACGTTGATGATAAGGTCCTGGCCGTCCTTGCCCAGGCCCTTGCGGTGAATAGCCGTGTTCTTGGCCAAAATGGTAATGCCGCGCTCACGCTCCTGATCGTTGGAGTCCATGACGCGGTCCGTGTGTTCACCGTGGTCACCAAAGGCGCCGGACTGCTCCAGCATGCCGTTGACCAGGGTGGTCTTGCCATGGTCAACGTGCGCGACAATGGCAACATTACGGAACTCGGTATTACTCACTAGTGGGTTACTCCTTCGGAGGATCTACAGCGCTTGCGCGCGCGAAATTGATCTTGAACGACCTCCCACGATACCCCCTTAAAGGGCCAAGTGCAGCATTGGGGTTGGCTTTACCCGGTAACGCACCGTATAGGGCGAGCGAAGATTCTTATAGATCGCAAACACACTTGACACCTCCCTAGCTATCACTATCGTTACTTTAGGTACTATTGTTACGACTGTGACTAATGGGGTTTGAATGCCCTGACCGAGACCGCACCCAAGGAATTGATAACGTGAGCAACGCCCGCACCACCTGGCGCCTATCCGGCCGCATCGGTTATATTTCCGCCGCAACGGCCGCGCTCATCGGCCTCGCCTCCCCACTCGTCGCCCCAGCGCAAGCATCTGCACCAGATCTTTCTTCCCTGGTGCAGCAGGCTTCTTCCCATAGCCCCCTCGACGAGCTAGGCCGCCCCAATCAGGAAACCCAAGATCGCATCCGCGCCTTCGCGGCCCAACCTTGGATTCCAGAAGATGCCCGCAACGCCATCCTATCCGGCCTCGCATTCTTCGCCGGCGGCGGCGATGGCAAGGGCGGCGTGGCTATGCCGGAGGGCAATAACCCGAATTTCCGCCAGTTTTATTGGCCCACCGTCTCCGCACATTGCATCGGCGGCACCAGCGATGCCATGGGCTCGGCCATTGCCGTACCTGGCCCCACCGAAATGCCGGCACCGGGCGCAAAACCGGGCGAAACCGTCTTCCTCTTTACTGCTCTTGGTACCCCTCCGGCCGCGCGCGAGCAGGGCGGAATGAATGTGCAGTGGTTCAACCTAGATACCCTGCGCAGCGGCATCACCCCGCTGAATAACAATGGCATCAACCAGGATGGCCCCACTACCTTGTCCGGCACCGCCCAGACCGGCAAGGGTACCGTCATCGCGCTGCTATCCGGCGGCGTTAATACCCAAGAGTCCCACTGCAAATTCGCTCCCACTGCCGCTTTCCTTGAGGTGAAGTAGATGGCGGTGGACCTCCATCCGGTCAAGCGCGAGACCTTTAATACCACCGATTACACCAATACCGACCCCAAAGGTTTCCTGCGCGAGGTCGATACCTACACCGAAACCGAGTTTGGTCTGTACATGGCCCGCGGCGCCGATCACCCACACTTTGGTTACCTAGAATCATGGTTGCTACCCGGCCTTAACCTGCGTGCCAATATCTTTCACTTCCGCCCGGGAGTAGACGTCCACCAGGATTTTTATATCGACGTTGCCGAAATTCAGCGCGAGGGTGCGGTATGGACCACCCGCGATCTTTATGTGGACCTTGTCGCAACGCGCGGCGAGCCCATTTCCGTGCTCGATATTGATGAGCTCTCTGCCGCCACCTCCGCTGGTTTGATTACTGCCGAGGAGGCAGAAAAAGCGATCGACACCACACTGGCCGCGGTGGAGGGCATTACTCGCAGCGGCGACGATGCGATGGCTTGGTTGGCACATCAAGGGATAAACTTGACGTGGTCCAATGACATTACCCTAGCCCCAGAAGGATAATTTATGGCCGGTGGCCTATTTGCGCTGCTTGACGACGTCGCTTTGATCGCCCGCTCCGCAGCTTCCAGCGTTGACGATGTGGCCGCACTCGCGGGCAAGACCTCGGTGAAGGCCGCTGGTGTCGTAGTCGATGATGCCGCGGTAACCCCGCAATACGTCGAAGGTATTAAGCCGCAGCGCGAGCTGCCGATGATTTGGCGCATCACCAAGGGCTCGCTTATCAATAAGCTCGTTATCATCTTGCCAATCGCGATGATCCTCTCCTGGATCGCCCCTTGGGCACTCACGCCTATCTTGATGTGCGGCGGTACCTACCTTTGCTTCGAGGGTGCCGAGAAAATCTTGCACCACCTTCTTCCCCACCGAGAGAAAGAAACCGAGTCGGTGCAAGAAAAGGGTGCCGACGCCGAAGACAGCTTGGTCAAGTCCGCGATTACCACTGACCTCATCTTGTCATCTGAAATCATGGTCATTTCCTTGAACGAGGTCATCGACCAGCCGTTCTGGATGCGACTCGGGGCCCTCATTTTCGTCGGCATCTTATTGACCTTGGGTGTCTACGGCGCCGTGGGCCTATTGGTCAAGATGGATGATATTGGCATGGCTTTAAATGAGCGCCACAACGGCAAGTCCACGGTAGGCAACGCGCTTGTCAAGGGCATGCCCATTGTGCTCGATATTATCGGCGTCATCGGTACCGCCGCGATGCTATGGGTCGGCGGCCATATCGTAGTCAAGGGCTTGCACGAATTCGGCATGAACCAGCCGCACGAATTCATCGCTTCCGTGACCGAAAAGATTTCTAATGGCGCCCTGGCTTGGCTGGCAGAGACCGGCATGTCCATGGTTTGCGGCCTGATTCTCGGCACGGTCATCGCTACCATCGTCATGGCGGTCAAGGCCTCCTTTGGCAAGTCCTCGGCCTCCTCTGCCAAGCAGGCGGAGGCTTAGGCTTAAATCACCGCAGCCCGGCACCTACATAAATAGCATCAGCGATACCGCCATTACGGCCATGCCGGCGATCAGGCCATAAATGGCATGGTGATGCTCACCGGTTTCTTCCGCGGTGGGCAAAAGCTCATCCAAGGAAATGAAGACCATGATGCCCGCAATGGCAGCGAAGCTGATACCCATCGTGGCCGGCCCAATAACCGGCATGAGAATGCCGAAACCAATGAGTGCGCCAATCGGCTCCGCCAGCCCAGACAAGGTGGCCCACCAAAAGGCCTTCGTGCGTGATCCGGTTGCCTCCCGCAGCGGGACGGCCACCGCGATGCCTTCCGGGATATTGTGAATGGCGATTGCCACCGCCACCGGCACCGCGATTTCCTTAGACTCTAGGCCGGATAAGAAGGTGGCGAATCCTTCCGGAAAATTGTGCAGCCCCAGCGCGCAGGCGGTAAATACGCCAGTTTTCATCAGCTTTTTGCGGCGGGCCTCTTCGGCCGTTGTAGCCGGCTCATGGGGATTGATCTCTTCCGGCACGAGCCGGTCAATGATGGCGATAACGGCAATGCCAGCAAAGAAGGCACCGACGGCGGCCCAGGTGCCAGCGGTTTCTCCCCCGAGGGCGTCGGAAAGCTGGGACATGCCTTCGGGGAGAATCTCCATGAAGGAGACGTAGAGCATCACACCGGCCGAAAGACCTAGAGCTGCAGCCATGAAAGCCGAGCCCGGCTGGCGCTTTCCCACCGCCAAGGCTCCGCCAATCGAGGTCGATAGCCCCGAAAGCAGCACCAAGGCGAAGGCGAAAACAAAGGTACTAAGAGTCATAGCTAGCACCCTACCTGATAATAATTATCAGGTATTAACCCTCATCTTTGTCCTCAGGCACAGGAGAGATAAATTCGCCATTCTTGATAGAAGGATCATTATCCACGTACTCGCCTGTCTCGTAGTCATAGCCCACAGCGTGGCCTTCCTCGTCCGTGCGCGCGTACCAATCGGTCACCTCTGCTGCAGTGGAGTTAAAGTGCGCGCCCGTTGCATAGTCCCCCTCCGTCGGTTCAATGGACAAGGCAAAATTATCGCCATAATCGCGCACGCCACGCACAATCGCATTAGAAACCGCCTCATCCTCGTAGAAGTGACGGATAGAGATTGGATCATGGCGCAGCTCGCGCACCAGCGCGATACACATAAGCACAATGATGACCGCAAATGGCAGAGAGGTAATCGTAATAAGATTCTGCAGGCCCTGCAGCGCATTGCGTCCGCCAGCGAGCAAAATGACCACGGCGATGCCGGCCATGCACACCACCCAAAAGACGGTAACAATAGGGTTTGGCTTGGGGTTACCCCGCTGCGTGAGCTGCGAGTTCACAATGGATGCGGAGTCCGCCGTGGTAATGAAGAAGACAACCAGCATGAGAATGACAATGGGTGCCATCCACTCTGCACCTGGGAAATGGTCCAGGACTTTAAAGAAGATTTCTTCTGCCGCCGGCATAGAGTCAATAGTGCCGTCCGGGGCGATATCGCCATCGCGGCGCTGCAGCCAAATGGTGGTGCCACCAAGAATGGTAAAGGCAGCAACAATGATGGCCGATGGAATAAGCAGCACGCCAAGCACGAACTGGCGGATGGTACGCCCGCGCGAAATCTTGGCTACGAAAACACCCACAAACGGTGACCACGATACCCACCAAGCCCAATAAAAGGTGGTCCATGAGGGGAGGAATGCCACCATATCTTCGCCTTCGCCCATATTGGCAGAGAGCATCTGCGGCATTTCATCGAGATACTCAATCACCACTGCCGGCAACATGTTGATCAAGAAAGCGGTGGGACCTACCACGAAGAAGAACAGCGCCAGCGCAAGCGCTAGCACCAGGTTGATATTTGAGAGCCAACGAATGCCCTTGGCCACGCCGGAGACGGCCGAAAAGATCGTGCCGATAGACAGCACCACGATAATGACCAGCGCCGCAGTATTGCCGGTGGTGGACCAGCCGCTAACCAATTCCACACCGCGGCCGATCTGCAGCGCACCAATGCCCAAGGTCGCGGCGGTACCAAAGAGCGTGGCAATAATGGCTAGTCCGTCGATGATGCGCGCCGGCAGGGAATCCGTAGAACGATTGCCAAAAAGCGGCATCAAAATGGAACTCATCAGGGGAACGCGGCCGCGGCGGAAAGACACATAGGCCACACACAAGCCCACGATGGCATAGATTGCCCAAGCATTAAAGCCCCAGTGCATGGCGGCCTGAGCCATTGCTCCCAGCACGGCTTCATCGCTAGCCGCCTCGTACGCGCCCGGGCGGGGCGAAAGGTAGTAGCTAAGAGGTTCGAAGGGTCCGAAGAAGATAATGCCGATACCAATGCCGGCACCAAAGAGCATCGCAGCCCAGCTCACCGTGGAAAACTCTGGCTTCTCCCCATCGAGCCCCAGTGGAATCTTGCCGTACTTGGAAAAGGCCAAGATGAGGAGCAAAAACATCAGGAACGTAGCCAAGGCAGTAAAGATCCAACCCAAGTTGCGCATTACCCAATCCAGCGCGGCTGAAGAGGCATCAAAGACTTGCTCGGGCGCAACCACACCCCAAATGACGAAGGCCATGACCAGGCCGCCGACCGCCACGAGGATCGGCTTATCCACTCCATATTTAACCTTCTGATCCTCAATGGAAACGCCCGGCACCAGCGCAGGGTGGATATTATGCGGGTACATAATGTCTTTGAGAATGCGCTTGGCGTTACGGGTGCGTTTTTTACTTTCCTCCGAGCTATTTACCCCGCGCACAGGGCGGGATGAAGAAGACGGTGAAGAAGAGATGGTTCTACCGTGCTGTCAAGGGGTGAATGCGCCACTTCGACCGGGAGGTAGTTGTGACGCGTTGGACTCCGAAGGATGTTAAGG
>NZ_JASPJA010000018.1:0-18952 GCF_030232125.1 Corynebacterium sp. MSK071
CTAAGCCTGCACACGCTGATGGTACTGCAACCGGGAGGTTGTGGGAGAGTAAGTCACCGCCGACACCAAACAACAAAAACACAACAAAATACAACAAAGAAGAGGACGGTATACCACCGCCCTCTTCTTTCGTCGTTTTGCTAGTCTCAAACGCATGGACCAAAGGCAGATTTCTACTGTGGTGGAACAAGTAGAGCAAGGAATTCAAGGCTTGCAAGACATCGATAAGCTTCTGGCCTATTTAGACAGCTTGCATCCGGATGATCTGGGCGGTGTAGAGTTCCTCGTTGATCGCATGTTTGAAGACGAGCGTAACCAAATATGGGATCTGACGGAATCTCTCAAGGAATTCCTCGCGGATTTAAAGGAATGCCAGAAGTAAGGCAGACGCTTGCCGAAGCAACCATTAACTTTGTAAAGCCCACCGGACTAAACTTGGCTGACCCCGACGATTCTAGCCAGTACGCCGACCAGGTGTGGAAGGTCGGCGAGCTGCTCCAGACCGCCATGTTTGAACCTCATCTTCTAGCCGGCTATGGAATTGAGCCAATAGAGGTTCACGATATCTTCCTAGTGGCACAACGCGCAGTTGACGAAGTTCTGCAACTGTTGCCGCATATTGAGGATTTCAACGACGCCGTGCGTTGGAGTGCCGAGCGTTTGGCAGAGGAACTACCTCATGCAGCTCATCTATCAAAGATTGACGCGCTGTACTTGGCCCAGTGGCTCTTGGGCATTCTTGAGTCGCCGTATGCGGAACTAATAGATATTGACCCGTTGCAGTACGAGGAATCTTTAGGCGTAGAGGGCGTGAAGGAACTTCGCGAGCGGGTGCATGGCGCGTATGCGAGGCGTCGGCTCGCGGTGCTTTCTGGCTCTGTCGAGGACGTATATCGTACTCATACGGACGGATACGAGCAGCTGATTCGCGGCCTTTCGGAGATAGGTCAGTTTGACCTCGCCTATAGGTACTCAGAGAAGGCCATGCTGGCGTTGCCCACGGAGGATACTTTCCATATCGTTACTTTTTGGGCCGCGCTTTGCGACGCCCACTTTCCCCACCGCAGCCCCGCCGTGCACCGGATAGCCTTCGATAGTTTTCCAATGCTATCGACTGCGCGTGGGCTTTTTGCGGCCGTAGGGGACACCGCGTCAGTACTCATCCAGACTCGCCTGCGGGATAAACCATGGGACCTAGCGATGTTCCAGTACGTGTGCCTAAATGATCCGGAGCGTGCTTGGGCAACAGCCTCGGACGCCGCAATTGAATGGAGCTTGGCAGAGCAGCTTCTTCCGGACTTGCCGGACGAGACCATTCCCATTCTGATGCGAAAAGTCGAGGAGCAGTTGGAAAACAAGTACGGTTGCGACCAAGCGTATGAGTTGCTCGGGAAAATCCAAAAGGTTGCTGAACCAACTTCCTTTGAAGAATTCTTGGGTCGGCTAAAGCGGAAGTTTGCTAACTGCCCCGAAATTCGCTCCCTGCTTGCCGGCGTCGACGAACTCTAAACCTTTCCTTTTACCCCCGTTGCCCATTGGCGCTCGACTCTGGGGATCCCTGCGGGTTTAGGTCACCCTATTCGAACAAAAACACCCCCATCGCGCGCATATGTCCGGAAGCCGGGATACTATAAGACCACTGGTTAGAAACCACGTACGAACCACTGCTTCCTGTTGGAGTACACCCCGTGACTGCCACACTATCCCCACCCGAACCTGATACTGCCCTCGACTATCCCGACACCCTCCTCATTTCCAGCCACCCCGATACTGATCTTCTAGGCGAAGATGATGTACCGGAAGCGTTCTACACCACCAACGCACCCGGAAACCACATCGGTAAAGCCGGTACCTATACGCGTAAAACCTCCTGGTTCCTCTACCGCGCAATCCTGCCCCAACTAGACGACGACGTCGACTTAAGCCTCACCAGCCTGGCTAAAGACCTCGGCATCTCTTATAGCAAACTCCTCGGGTATATCCGTGCCCACTATCGCATGCGACAACTACCTCTAGTCACCGAAATACAAGGCCAGCACTGGATACTCGATCTGACCAAATTGCGCATCATCGACCGTGAACTACACCGCCTAGATAGCAACCCCGACCATCTCGAAGCTATCGACGCAGCACTCGCAGACTTCCTCACCCCCACCGCACCGAATCAAACAGTCCCCACTGATGCTGAACTACGCCGCTTCATCCGCGGCTTCATCGACACCCACTTGCGCCCCGGAGACAAAGAAGAAAAGCCGCAACCCACACTCCGCATAAACTACAACCCCGATAACACCACTACACTATCTTTGACCTGCGATAGTGCTACCGCCACAATCATCGCCCGCCATATCGATGTGTACACCAACAAGGCACACACCACCGCAGCGCAGGGCCTTATCGATCTCATCCTCGAAGACACCCACACCAGCGTGGCTATCAACACCTTTACCACCAACCCAGAAACAAACAGCGTCTATGTTCCTGGTGCCGGATGGATAAACATCAACCATGCCCCCACAGACAACACCTTCATCCGCCGGCTTAACGCCGACGAAGTAGACTCCTACATCCCTAACGCCGACATCCGCGCCTACACCCAAGGCAGAGACGCCACCTGCCGCTGGCCCGGCTGCACCATCCCCGCCACACAGTGCCAACTAGACCACCGCATTGAATACCACCAAGGCGGACCGACCAGTCCAGACAATCTAGTAAACCTGTGCCAGCATCACCACAACATCAAAACTGACCGCCGCGTCCACTACATCCTCGACCACATCACCGGCACCATCGCCTGGCTCCACCGAGACGGCACCTACCAACTAGACCACGCCACCGGGCCCCTAGCCACACACCAAACACACTGGAACCACACCTGGGCACAATACCTCGCACTACAACACCAAAGAACAAAAAGAAGAGTGCTGGAGGGCAGAGAGTCTCGTTAAAGTGGACTAATAGCGTAGCGAGGAGGCTGCACACATGAGCTCATTGGCTGATATCGTCTTGCCATCTTTTCGGAGTCGGACCCGATCCTTTCTCGATGAGGATCGGGCAGCTAGGCGCGCGCTGAAGATGCAAGATGGAATTTGCGTGCTCGATTTTGCCGTAGAGGACTCATCGGAGGACTCAGCCGAAGTATTCTCGATTGTGCAAGAGGCGCTGGAGATTGCCGTCGGTGTGATCGCTAACGCGGATGACTCACTTGGCATGCTGAGTGAGGTGGTTGAAGAGCTCATTGAGCTGCACGCTAAGAGCGCACAGCGAGCGAAGCCTGATCCGCTCGTGCTGGCGGAATGGTTTATCGCTTTCCATGAGACCACTGAGGTTGATTATTTCGAGCTCGACCCCGTTGCTTATTCAAAGGTCCTCGGAGAAGATGGACTGGCTCGGGTGCGAGCTTGGGTGGAAAGCGCAGATGCTTTCCGACGCAAGTATATGGAGAAGCGTTTTGCGGTTTTAGATCAGAACGTCGAAGCAATCGTCCGTACACACTTGGCTGAGGACGGCTACGTGGTCTTTTTCGAAGAGTTAGCTAGAGCCTTGGAAGAAATCGGTGAGTATGATGCCGCGTGGGAGTACGCGAAGCGTGGAACCGAATCTGGTTCAGACTGGCAAGCGCGGTCCTGCGGACAATACTGGGTGGATTTAGCGAGGAAATGGTATCCCGAGCGTGAGGAGGACGTCGCAAAGCAGGTGCTTAGTACGTGGCCATTCCTTGAAGCAGTGCTGTATCCAGAAAGGTTTTTGGAGCTCTAGAGAACCAGCAGGTCGAACTTAGTAGCCTTGACGTCGGAAAGGCGCTTGCGGGCGCGCTCGAGGCGCTGCCACTGGTCTTGGGGGATGGATTTGCGAGCGATGGTGACGGTCTCGGCGTCGGGGGTGCCCCAAGCGATGGGCATCGGGGTGATTTGCTGCCAGTGGTTATTGTCTGCGCGGCCGGAAACAGCCGCAACGGGAACCTTGGTGCCTACGGTCCGTTGGGTGCCGGGGATGGCGGTCACGGTGCGCAGACATGCAGCCCAGCGGGGAGGAAGGGAAGGATCCACATTGGTATTCACCAATGCGAGCAAGACCATATCGCGTTCATTTACTTCAGCGATGACGGCCGGCGCAAGGGGATAGGAATCATAGAGTTGCTGGGCGGTGCCAACTTTACGAGCGGCGGCAAAGCCGACGATGGCCACCATGATTCCGAATAGAATCATGCCCAGGCCGATAGTGATGCCCCAGGAAAATCCCCACCAGATGGCCGCGCCGCCGATGATGAGCAGGATGCCCAGTACGAGGCCGGAAAGGCGAAGGCGGTTGGAATCGCGCAAGAGCTCGTTATTGGCCTTGGCAAAGGACTCGTCTACGTCGAACTTGAAGATTTTCATTGTTCTAAGTCTAGTGCGTCGATAAGCCGGTAGGCATATCCTTGTTCGGCGAGGAAACGCTGGCGGTGCACGGCGTAGTCAGCATCGAGGCTATCGCGGGTGACCAGCGAATAAAAGAGCGCCTCTTCTTCCTTGGGGCGGAGTAGCCGGCCAAGGCGCTGAGCCTCTTCCTGGCGGGAACCGAAGGTGCCGGAGACCTGGATGGCTAGGGCGGCCTCGGGGAGATCGATGGAGAAATTGGCGACCTTGGACACCACCAGAACGGGAAGGCTGCCATCCCGGAATTGCTGGAAGAGGCGTTCGCGCTTAGCAGTGGAGGTGGAGCCATCGATTACGGGGGCGTCGAGATGCGCGCCGAGTTCTTTGAGCTGGTCGACGTAGCCGCCGATGATAAGCGCCTGCTGCGGGTGGCGGGCCAAGATTTTGTCGACCGCGCGGAGCTTGGCGGCAGCCTGGGCAGCGATGCGGTAGCGGTCGCGAGGTTGGGCGGTGGCATAGAGCATGCGCTCCTCGGCGTCCATGTCTACGCGGACTTCGATGCACTCGGCGGTGGCGATATAGCCGGCCATCTCGAGCTCTTTCCACGGGGCGTCGTAGCGCTTGGGCCCGATGAGGGAAAAGACGTCGCCCTCGCGGCCGTCCTCGCGCACGAGGGTGGCGGTGAGCCCTAGCCGACGCCGCGACTGAAGATCCGAAGTCATACGGAATACCGGCGCGGGCAGGAGGTGGACCTCGTCGTAGATGATGAGGCCCCAATCGCGGGAATCGAAGAGCTCGAGGGCGCGGTATTCGCCTTTGGTTTTACGCGTGACCACCTGGTAGGTGGCAATGGTGATGGGCTTGATTTCCTTCTTCTCGCCGGAGTATTCGCCGATTTCATTTTCCGTCAGCGTGGTGCGGCGCAGGAGTTCGTCCCGCCATTGGCGGCCGGCGACGGTATTGGTGACCAAGATGAGCGTGGTGGATTCTGCTTTGGCCATGGCTGCCGCACCGACGATGGTTTTGCCAGCACCGCACGGCAGCACCACGACGCCAGAGCCGCCGGACCAAAAGGCCTCGGTGGCGTACTGCTGATAATCGCGCAGCTGCCATCCATCATGATTGAGGGCGATGGGGTGGGACTCGCCATCGACATAACCTGCGAGATCTTCTGCCGGCCAGCTCGCCTTGAGGAGGGCTTGCTTGAGGCGGCCGCGCTCGGAGGGCGGGACGGCGATGGAATGCTCGTCGATGCGAGCGCCAAGGAGCTTTCCGGTTGCGCCACGGGAGAGTTCTTCCAGGATAGGTGGCTCTTCGGACTCGAGAATGAGGCCGTGGGCTGGGTGGGCGTGCAGGCGGACGCGGCCGTAGCGGGACATGGTTTCGGCGACGTCGATAAGCAGGGCTTGGGGGACCGGAAAGCGCGAGTAGTTTTCGAGGACGTCGACGACCTGCTCGGCGTCGTGTCCGGCCGCGCGGGCATTCCACAGCGCGAGCGGAGTAATGCGGTAGGTGTGCACGTGCTCGGGAGCGCGCTCCAGCTCCGCAAAGGGAGCGAGCGCGGCGCGGGCCTCTGCGGCCTGGGCGTGATCCACCTCGAGCAAGACGGTCTTATCCGACTGCACAATTAATGGTCCATTCATGGCTCCAGCGTAACGGAGGTGATCCGGTGCAAGGGAAATCGGATAGTGGAGCCGTCGGAAGAGCGGGCGTCGATTTGCCCACCCGCGACCGTCAGCGGGGTAACGGTGCGGTGCTTTTCGTTGCCGTTCTTATCCGCATAGCCAATGGTGATCGGCCGGGCTGTGCGTGCGGCTGCGTGGACTATATCGAGGCTGGGAGTGGAAGGCGCGGAGTCATCGCGCAGATTGCGCATGGCCTTCGCAATGTCCGGGAAAGCGGTAGCCCGACGCGCGGTGGGGGTCGGTAGCGTTGCAGGTTCGGGTGCAACCGTGAGGCTCGCGCCGTTGTGGTCCTCGGCCGCGGGAGAAAGACCGTGATCGCGCAGCCGCTCCAGCAGGTCGTGTACCGGCAGTTGAGAAATAGCGACGGTGGGAGCAAGCAGACGCAAAGGCGCGGCCTTGAGCGCAATCTGGAGGAGGGCTGGGTCCTCGCTGCGCAGGTAGGACAGTGCCGGGCCGGAGCGCAGGGTGCCGTGGCGCTTGGCGACGTCCCCGATATGGAACTCCAGCGTCTGCGGCACCTCCCCGTGGGCTGCGAAAAAGGCGTGGATTTCCTCCCCAGTCATTCCGCGATCAAGGCCGCGGCGAAGGGAAGCGTCCGAGATGCGGTAGACACTGGCCAAGCCGGGGGATTCAAGGTCCGCGACGGATTCGAGCCGTTGGTGTGTTTCTGGATCGAGCGGTCCGGGAACCAATACGGTCATATCTGCCTGAATTAGAAAGTAGTCAACCGTATCTGGGGTCAGGCGGGCGGCGGCCTCGGGGCCCTCGATAAGCACGCTGGTGGGGCGCTCGAGGGCGATTGCGCCGATCCACTCGGCTTCCGCACGGAGCTCGGCGATAGTCTCGTCCGCGGTATGCGTGGCAAAGAGTGGGAAGTGGAAGCGGAGGGCTTCTTCGAAGGAGGGTTTCGCCCCACGCAGATAGACCTGCAGGACCTTATCCCTAAAGCTCGGCAGGCGGTCATTGGTGTGCGCTAGAGTACGGTCTTCGCTGGTCCACGTGGAGGTTGTCCATGATTCGAACAGGAGCTGCCACTTTTCGGCGAGGCTTGCATCGAGCCAGGTTTGGGCGAGCTCCGTTGGGGCGAGGAAATTGCCCTCCATGTTTTTCGGCTCGCCGCGGCTTAGTAGGCGGGCACTCATGCCGAGTTCGATGAGGCGGCGCAACTCCTCCTCGCCAATGTTAAGGGTCTTGCTTAATCCGGTGAGCTGGCGAACGCCGACGGTCTTGTCTTTGAGGAGTTCTATCGGCCGAGCGCCTAGGGAGTCAATGACACGCTGCATGCCGCGCACGACGGATAACCCGGCTGCAGTGCCAGCATCATCGGCCTTGGAATCGGGGGAGGGGGATTCAGTTATTCCCTCCACAGGGATAGGCGCGGTGGTTTTGCCGTTCAGCGCAAGGTGCACGGCGCGTGGCAGGCGGACGGTGGTTGAGTCAACGCGGTGGAGCAGCTGCTTGGCGATGAGCCGCGGGATTGGTCGGGCCGGATCCGCATCAACGGCTGCGTCCCGCGTGGTACCGAGGCCATTGGACCGGGACAGGGTCTCGAGGACCTTGCGCTCTTCAGCTGGCAGCTCGGCAATATCTTCTGGGCCGACTCGCAGCTGTTCGAGCAGAGACCAGCCCGTGGGCAAAGCAGGCATGACCTCAGGCGGAATAAGGACGTTGCCGTACGCTAGTCCGCGCTCCTTGAGCTGGCGGGTGGTCTCCGGATGCAGATCTTCTACCTCCTCGAGCTCTCCGCCACGGCGCGCGATGTCCTCGATTTCCGCGAGCAGCTCCGCGGAGCAGTCCATAAGGGCTCGTGCGATAGAGGTGCGCAGCAGGAGCCGAGTGGCGAGCGCGGCGATACTTGGGGGTAGTGGATTGAGCACATCTGGCCGGTTGCGGAGGACTGTTGCCAGCTCTTCTTCGTCAAGGGAGGCAAGCCACGTGCGGAAATGCGGAAGATGGGAAGACTGAGTCATGATGACTTCCCAGTTTAGCTATCGATTGAGTTACGTTTTTGCGCAAGGTTTGAAATAATAGGGACTATGTCGAATGAGAAGAAGGGTCACGTTTCCCCGGCTTGGCCGAAGAACGAAAATCGCGAGCACGCAATCACGGAAATCTCTGCGCCTTTTGCTGGTGCATCCAGCCCCTACGGCGATGATCTGATTTTGCCGATGCCGGCAGAGAAGCTGAACTACGTTCACCCTTATACTCGCATCAACCGCTAAAGCATTCCCCCGCCTCGGTGTGGGGGAAGATTTGTATCTAGCGTTCCCTCACGCAGAAAAGGCCCCCTGCATGAGCAAGGGGCCTTTCTTCGCTGTGTCTTAGCGGGTGATGTTCTCAATCATCTGCGCAATCGGGTCGATGACGTTGCGGTTGGCAGAGTAGAAGTTGTTGAAGTCGTGGCGGTTAGCCTTGTACAGCTCGGTGAACTGTGGAGGCAGAGCCAGGCCGTAGGAGTTAGCGGCATCCTTGATGGTGTTGTACAGGGCATCAACGGCCAGCTCATCGGACTTCTGGGCAGCAGCCTGCTTAACCGGAGCCGGTGCCTGGGCCGGAGCCTTAGGTGCAGCGGACGGAGCGGTGCGCTGGGTAGGAGCGGAGTTCAGGCCAAGGGAAGCGGAGCAAGCCGGCCATGCGCCCCAGCCCTGGGAAGCAAGTACGCGCTCAGCAACAACGATCTGCTGCTCGCGGGAAGCCTGGTCAGCGGTAGCTGCGAACTCGCCGCCGCCATTAGCCTGCCAGGTCTGCTGGTTGAACTGCAGTCCGCCGTAGAAGCCGTTGCCGGTGTTGATGTGCCAGTTGCCGCCGGCCTCGCACTGTGCCAGGCGGTCCCAGTCGGAATCTGGGGCAGCAGATGCGGTTGGTGCCATGATGGCAGCAGCGGCGCCGAAGGCGACGGTGCCGGCGGTGAACTTAGCGGCCATACGGTTCTTAGCGGAGTGGCGTCCCATGTAGTTAGTCCTCTCTGTGTGCCCGCATTAAGTGCAAAGAATATGTACCAAAAAGAAAGGGCGGGCGAGGGCAACTTTCTTAACGGCTCTTAAATGTCTGGGGGACAGCGTAGCGGTTTATAACGAAAGTGTCACGTTATGGACACTAAATGGGAAAGGAATGGGGCGAATGTGGCGCGTGCGAGGACATTTGTGCAGGTGAATGGCAATATGTGATCTGTGACACATAGTAGAGGTGTGTCGCGTTAGCGTGCGCGACTTCTGTTGTTTTGACCAGGCAGCTAAAATAAAGATTTTCCCCTAGAGAAGAGGTGGGTACCTATGCCTATTGGCAAAGTGAAGTGGTATGACGCCGAGAAAGGTTTCGGTTTCGTCAGCAACCCGGGCGATGAAGACGTCTATGTCGGCCGCAACGTGTTGCCTAAGGGAGTAGAGGAGCTGTTCCCAGGCCAGCGCATCGATTTCGATTTCGCGGCTGGCCGCCGTGGTCCGCAGGCGCTGCGGGTCAAGGTATTGGATAAGCCGCGTCGCCGCACGCCGGCCCGCAAGCCCGAGGAACTCGGCAGCATGGTCTCTGATGTAATGACTTTGCTGGAGTCACAGATTCAGCCGGTGCTCAATTCCGGCCGCTACCCGGAGCGCAAGACCGGCCGCCAGGTAGCAGAAATCCTTCGCGCAATTGCGAAGGATTTGGATAGCTAATCAGAAGCCTTCGTGGATTCCTCCGCGGAGGCTTCTCGTTCTTTATCGGTCATCGTGGTGAGCGACCACACGGTGGCCAAGGGGGTTTCGTCACCGTTGTCATCGGTGCCGATCATCATGGAGGAAATCTCTACCACCTTGAGGCGGGGGCGTTTGCCGGTGGAGGCCTTGATGGGCTCTACCGATCCGGGGATTGATACTTCAGTAGTCTCGTTCGCGCCGTGCGCGGTTTCATCATTGGCGGCGGGGTCATCGTAGATGGAGAGAATCTTCCATTCATGATCAGAAATCTCTTCGGGGATTTCCAGCTTGAGGGTGTCGTCTTCCCCTACGGTGAGGTTCGGGACCTCGCCCTCCGGGCAATCGGCGCCGGGCTCGCACGCGATATAAGGGGCGAAGTCGATGGAATTATCGCCCACGGAGGCGGTCACTTTGATTTCGCGCGGATCGGGACCCGGCCGCTGGTTCCACCAGTTCTGGAAGATCACTACGGCGGCGACGATGACTGCCACGACCACGATGAGGGCCAAGATCTGCAGCAGCGACTTTTTCCTTGCTTCCTTACGGGTTGCCATGGGCCTTTACCTTACTCGAACGTGGAAGAGTTCTTTCCACCGCTTGCCGGTAAGCCAGAACTCATCGTCTTTGATGTGCGCGATGCCGTTGAGGACGTCATCGGGGTCGGTATAGCGGGATTTATCTATGGCGTCGGTGGAAATGACGGCGGTCACGCGGCCGGTGGAAGGATCGATGCGGTAGATATTGTCATCCATCCACACATTGGCATAAACGGAATCGCCCACGCACTCCAGCTCATTGATGTCCTCGAGGGGTTTTCCTTCCAGGCTGACGTCGGTGGTCGAGCGCTCCGCAAAAGTTTCCGGATCCATATGCCGCAGGGTAGCGGAGCCATCGGACATGAGAAGATCTTCGCCGTTATTACACAGCCCCCACCCTTCACCGGTGTAGGAGGCGGTATCGACCTGGCGCAGGTCCTGGTCGTATTTCAGGGTCTGGCCGGATTTCCAGGTCAACTGCCAGATGGAATCTCCGGCCTGGGTGATGCCTTCGCCAAAGTAGCGGTTATCCAGGTGCGTTTCGGCTAAGGTTTCGCCGGTTTCGGGGGAGAAGCGCTCTAGGCGGGATTCGCCCCATTGGCCGGTGCCAAGGAGCAGGTTGCCGTCCGGATCGGTTTCGAGGCCTTGAGTAAAGGAATTGGCCGGCAGGGAAGCGGTGCCTAAGACCTCCACGGAGAGGTGCTCAACTTCGGGTTCTGCATGGGTAGAGGAACAGGCAACGAGGGTGCAGGGCAGGAGAATGCAGGCGGCGCGGGAAAGAAACGACATGCACCATATGTACCACCGTGTACGCCCCATAATGAATAATGAGGGGCGTGAGTAAGCGAAAAGCAAATCCGTTGATCGATTCCCGCGCCGTGCGCATTGCGCGCGAGGCGCTGGATGAGGTGGGGGAAGGGGGCGTCGGCAAGCATATCGGCGTCGCTGGGATAGGCCGAAACGTTGCTACCCACCGATTTGAAGCAGAGATGCCTGGCTACCCCGGCTGGGAATGGCAGGCGGTGCTCGCCTGTGCGGAGGGATCGCGCTACGTCACCGTCAATGAAGTGGCGCTGGTGCCAGGCGGGGAGGCTCTGCAGCCGCCGGAATGGGTGCCCTATGAGGATCGCGTGCGGCCGGGCGACCTTGGGCCGGGTGATTTGATGCCACCGGCCGTAGATGATTCCCGCCTGGACGGCGACAAACTTTCCAAGTCCGGCTTGGACGACGCCAAGAAGCGCTGGCGCACCGAGCGTGGCCCGAATACGGATATGGCGGCCAAGGCGCGCCTGCAATGCCGCACCTGTGCGTTTTATGTAGAGCTGATGGAAAACTACGGCGTCTGTGCCAATGAGTATTCCGCGGACGGACGGGTAGTGCACTCGCGTTATGGTTGTGGCGCGCATTCCCAGACACGGGTGCGGGAAGAAAAGAACCCCGAAGTTGCCTTCGATGATGAAAAACCCATCTTCCAGGATTTTGATTTCGAGGACTAAGACAGCACACTTATGGCGTAAGACTCGCTGTACGTGAAAGGCGCAGGCGTTGAAAGCCACTCTCGATCGCTACTTCCATATCTCTGAACGTGGTTCCTCCATTGGAACCGAGCTACGCGCGGGAACGGTCTCGTTCTTCGCCATGGCCTATATCATTCTCTTGAATCCGCTGATCCTCGGCACCACCGAAGATGCAGACGGCTACGCGCTGGGCGTGCCGCAGGTTGCTGCCGCCACCGCGCTGGTCGCGGGCGTAATGTCTATCCTCTTCGGCGCTATTGCCAAATACCCCTTCGCCATGGCCGCCGGCCTGGGCATGAATACCTTCGTGGGCGTGAGCATGGTTGCCACCAGTGGGCTGACCTGGCAGGAATCGATGGGTCTGGTGGTTATCGAGGGCATCATCATCGTTCTGCTGGCCATTTCCGGTTTCCGCACCGCCGTCTTCGACGCCATCCCGCAGTCCATGAAGGCGGCGATGGGCGTAGGCATCGGCATGTTCATCGCCATGATCGGCCTTGTGGACGGTGGTTTTGTCACCCGCGTGCCGGACGCTGCGCATACCACCGTGCCGGTGGGCTTGGGCATTAATGGATCGATTTCCACTTGGCCGGCGCTGGTCTTTGTCATCGGCCTTATTATCTGTTCCTTCATGGTTATCCGGAATGTGCCGGGCGGGCTTTTTATCGCCATCGTGCTCACCACCATCATCGCTTTTATCGTGCAGGCATTTACCGGCTCCGAGGACTGGGGCATGGCCGCGCCCGTCAAACCAGAAGCGCTGGGCGGGATTCCGGACTTGTCCATTGTGGGCGATGTGAACCTGGTAGGCGCCTTTACCAAGATCGGCGTGGTTTCCACCGTCTTGCTCATTTTCACCCTGTTGCTTACCAACTTCTTTGATGCGATGGGCACCATGACCGGCTTGGGCAAGCAAGGCAAGCTTGTCGACGCCGACGGCAACCTCCCCGATATGAAAAAGGCCCTCGTCGTAGAAGGCTTTGGCGCAGTGGCCGGTGGCCTGGGCTCTGCTTCTTCCAATACCGTCTTCGCGGATTCCTCCGCCGGCATTGCCGATGGCGCCCGCACCGGCCTGGCCAACCTCATGACCGGTGTTCTGTTCCTCGCCGCGATGTTTTTGACCCCGCTTTATGAAATCGTGCCCATCGAGGCCGCCTCCCCAGTGCTGGTCATCGTCGGCGTGATGATGGCCGCGCAGCTGACCGAGATCCGCTGGACCAAGATGGAAATCGCCATCCCCGCCTTCTTGACCATTGTGACCATGCCCTTTACCTATTCCATTGCCAACGGTATTGGCGTAGGCTTTATCTCCTTCGCGCTCATGTCCACCTTTGCCGGTAAGGCCAAGGAAGTGCACTGGATCATGTGGCTCTTGGCCGGCCTCTTCGTGATTTTCTTTGGCATGGATCCGATATCCAATGCCATCGGCTAGCCTAAAGGCATGCTGATTACTGACCCCGCAGACCCTCGCCTGGACGATATTCGGAATCTCAACAAATCCGATAAATCCGGCGAGGGTCTCGTCATTGCAGAGGGCCCGCTGGTGGTCTCCCGGCTGGCCGAATCCCGGTTCCCCATGCGTTGCTTGGTGGGCTTTCCTAAGAAGCTGGAAGCATACGTTTCCGAGTATGGCGAGCCTGAGTGCCCCATCTACGAGGTCTCCCGCGAGACCCTCGCAGAGGTAGCGGGCTTTGATATGCACCGCGGGCTTGTCGCCGCCGCGGACCGCGCCCCAGAGCCGGATCTGGGAGAGATTTTGAAGACCGCGAAAACCGTCGCAGTGCTTGAGGGCGTGGGCGATCACGAGAATATTGGCGCAATCTTCCGCCACGCCGCCGGCATGGGGGTGGACGCGGTGCTGCTCGGCTCAGGGGCGGCGGATCCGCTCTATCGACGCTCGGTGCGCGTATCCATGGGGCACGTGCTGCGCTTGCCCTTTGCCCATTTGGAAGGCGGGTTCACCACGTGGCAGCGTTCCTTGCAGGCGCTTGCCGACGCCTCCTTCACCCTCATTTCCTTAACCCCCAACCCCCAAGCGGTGCATTTGGCCGAGGCCATGCATGGCTTGGATAAGGTGGCCATGCTCGTCGGTGCGGAAGGCCCTGGCCTTACCGAACACGCAATGAAGGCCACCGACGTGCGCGCACGCATACCGATGGCCCCTGGTACGGATTCCCTCAATGTGGCGACGGCCGCCGCCATTTCCTTTTATGAACGCCAGCGCTCCTTGAGCGACCTAAACGTCTGAGCGCCCCAATTGCCGATGAGGGAACCCAGATGCTTCGCAGTGGAGATGATCTCCTCGCCCGTGGATTCCGGCTCGGCGCTGTGGTCCTCGTAGTCATCATAATCGTTCAGACCCAGCTTATTGGCCGACTGCGCAGCTAACTCGCCTACGGTCCGCTTCGGCTTCGGCGGGTCGATCTTCGGCTCTGGGCGGCCGTCAACCGCGTAGCCCACGACGTCCAGATCCGGGCCATCGTGTCCTACCTCGATGCCGAGCCAGTACTCCTGGGCCGCCTCCATGATGCCCTGCGGCTCGAAGGGCAGGGAAATGCCACCGATCGGTTCGTACTTTTCTCCTGCCCAGTAGGGCGCCTCGAAAGGCTCTGGCAGGCCGGTGTCTTCATAAAGGTGCTCGCGCGTAGCGCACAGGCAGCGCTTGAGCTGGCCGCCCTCCCACAGGGCGAAGCCGGCATAGCCTTCCTTTTCATTACTCGCCAGCGCAATGACGCGCTGGGCGGGGACCGCATTGAGTAGGGTTTCCGGCAGCTGAGAGAGGAGGACGGAGTCACCTTCGCACACCGTCTGTACCACGGTGATGCCGGGGTAGCCGCCGATATAGTACTCATGTGGATCCGTCTGCGCGGAGCGGTTAAGCGGGAATTGCCCAATCGGGGTGACCGGGAAGGTTGGGTCTAATTGGGCGAGGAATTTTCGCCCAAAGCCGCGATCCGCCTTGGGCTCGGTCTTTAGCACCTCTTCTGCGTTGGGCTTAGAGATGTACCAGAGAGTGAGTACTGCGTGAGAGATGTCCACGATTAGTCCCTAGGGCGCTTGGTATTGGAGCGAACGCCGAGGAGTACGTCCTCCCAATGCGGAGTGACGGCCTTGCGGCGGCGCTTGGCGGGCTTTTCTTCCGGGGAGGGGTTCTGTAGGAACTCCTCTTCCTCGGGCTCTTCCGGCGGGGTGGTTGGCGCAGTGAGGTCAGTGACGTTGCTGGGCTGATCGCCGTCGATAGCTTCGTCGTAGCGGCCACTGCCCAACGAGGTCAGCGAGCGCACCGGCTGTACGAAGTCCGGGTCCGTTAGGTCTGCGGCCACCGAGTTGCGGGCCTCCACCGTGGCGGGCGAGGACATGGACTGCTTGAAGTACCACTCGGCTTCGTTCTCGGACAGGCCGGCCTTCCACGTCACGCGCACGATCCAGGCCTCGCCCTGGTGGCGGTAGGCGTCCCAGGTGGACTCGGACAGTGAGTGTCCGCGAGCGGCAAAGGCGGTAGCAAGAACCTCCCACAGGGTGAGCTTGGCTGGGCCGTCCTCGCGTACCGGGTGAGCCTGCTTGGCAATCTCCGCGATGCGGTTGCGCTCCAGCATGACCGGGTAGGCGAAGGGTTCAATGCGGGACTCGGGCACGCCCATTTCTTCCGCCACTTCCGCCGCGGAGGCACCGGCGCGGATACGGTTTTGAATCTCCGCCGGGCGAATCTTTGCCTCTTCAACCGGCTCCGGTTTGGCGGGCTTGGCAAGGCTGATGGCGGGAGCCGCCGGCTCTTCTTCCGGGGTTTCCTGCTGCTCACCCTGCAGGACCTCGCGCAGTTCATCGGTGATGGAGAGGAAAAACTCTTCGCCGTCTTCGGTGCGCAGCACCAAAGAGGTTTCAGTCGATTCGCTGTCAACTGGGAACAGCTCGCGCATAATAGGGCGCTCCTTTTGCCTATCGACGGCGGACAATTCTGTGATGCATTCAACTATAACGTGAAAAAGCCCCACAGCCTGCGAGGTGGTGGGGCATGTTGAGAGAGTGATGCGTTACTTTGCATCCAAGACGTAGTCAATACACTGGGTGAGCCTAGCGATATCCTCCGGATCAATGGCCGGGAACATACCGATGCGCAGTTGGTTGCGGCCCAGCTTGCGGTACGGTTCCACGTCCACGATGCCGTTGGCGCGCAGGGTGGCGGCGAGCGCTGCGGCATCGACGGAGTCTGCAAAGTCGATAGTGCCCACCACGAGCGAACGAGAAGCAGGATGTGCGACGAATGGAGTGGCCTCCGGGCGAGATTCGGCCCAGCGATACAGGGTGGTAGAGGATTGCGTGGTGCGCTTTACCATGTCGTCCAAGCCTCCGTTCTCATTCATCCACTGGATTTGGTTATCCAGCATGAGCAGGGTGGCAATCGCCGGGGTGTTATAAGTCTGGTTCTTGCGCGAGTTATCCACTGCTGTTTGAAGGTTGAGGAAGTTAGGGATATAGCGCTCAGAGGCGTTGATCCTTTCAATCCGCTCTAGGGCGGCGGGGGACATGGCGGCTAGCCACAGGCCGCCGTCAGAGGCAAAGCATTTCTGCGGCGAGAAGTAGTAGACGTCCGTGTCGGCGATATTTACGGGCAGGCCGCCTGCACCAGAGGTGGCGTCTACAACCACTAATTGTTGGTCGTTGCGCGGGTGTGGGCGGGTGACCTCTGCCATCGCACCGGTGGAGGTCTCATTATGCGCCCAAGCAACCACGTCCGCCTCCGCGGAGAGATCGCCTACGTCGGGCACGGTGCCCGCGGGAGCCTCCACGATGGACGGGGCATCAAGCCAAGGGGCACCCGCGGCAGACTTTGCAAACTTAGTGGAAAACTCGCCAAAGGTAAGGTGCGCGGAGTGGCGTTCAATGAGTCCGAAAGTGGCGGCATCCCAGAAAGCGGTGGCGCCGCCCACAGAGAGGACAATTTCGTAGCCTTCTGGCAACGAGAAGAGAGCGCTTAATCCTTCCCGTACCGAACCTACGAGGTTTTTGACCGCAGGCTTGCGATGGGAGGTGCCCATAACCTCGGGGTCTATGGCCGCAAGTTGGTCGGGACGAATCTTGGAGGGGCCGCAACCAAAGCGGCCGTCGGCAGGCAGGAGATGGGCGGGCAGCGAAAGTTCTGGAGTGCTCATGAGTGTCAGTGTAGGACAGTTCCGGTCGAACGGCAGTTATTTTAGTCGACCGAAACTTGTAGGCGGCGTCACAAAGTTTGCTAAACTGTGAAGAGCTATCCAACTAGCTTCTTTAAGTTAGTGCCTAATAATGACTCTCACAAAGAGAAAGGAACTTCCGTGGCTTCTGAAGACAACAAAGTAGTGCTCCAGTACCCAGGCGGCGAGTACGAGATGGACATCAAGCAGTCCACCGAGGGTGACTCCGGCTTTGACATCTCCAAGCTCCGTAACGAAACCGGACTTGTTACCTTCGACCCTGGTTACACCTCCACCGGTTCCACCGAGTCCAAGATCACCTTCATTAATGGTGAAGAGGGCATCCTGCGCCACCGTGGCTACGACATTGCAGACCTTGCAGAAAATGCTTCCTTCAACGAAGTTTCTTACCTCCTGATCAAGGGTCACCTGCCCAACGAGGAAGAGCTCAGCCACTTTAATAAGGAAATTCGCCACCACACCCTGCTGGATGAGGATTTCAAGGCCGCGTTCAACATCTTCCCGCGCAACGCACACCCGATGGCGGTGCTAGCTTCCTCCCTTAACATTCTCTCCGCTTACTACCAGGACCAGCTCAACCCGCTGGACCCAGAGCAGCTGGATAAGGCAACCGTTCGCCTGCTGGCTAAGGTGCCAATGCTGGCCGCCTATGCCTACCGAGCTTCCCAGGGTAAGCCTTATATGTACCCGGATAATAGCCTGAACGCCCGCGAGAACTTCTTGCGCATGATGTTTGGCTACCCAACCGAGGAATACGAGGTTGACCCGGTCGTAGCTAAGGCCCTGGATAAGCTACTCATTCTGCACGCTGACCACGAGCAGAACTGCTCTACTTCCACCGTGCGCATGATTGGTTCCGCGCAGGCGAACATGTTCGTCTCTATTGCTGGCGGCATTAACGCTCTGTCCGGCCCACTGCACGGTGGTGCAAACCAAGCCGTTCTGGAGATGTTGGAAGATATCCAGAACAACCACGATGGTGACGCTACCGACTTCATGAACCGCGTGAAGAATAAGGAAAAGGGCGTTCGCCTCATGGGCTTCGGCCACCGCGTGTACAAGAACTACGACCCACGCGCTGCCATCGTCAAGGAGACCGCACACGAGATCATCGATCACTTGGGTGGCGACCCGATGCTGGATCTGGCCATGAAGCTGGAAGAGATTGCGCTGAACGATGACTACTTTGTCTCCCGCAAGCTCTACCCGAACGTGGACTTCTACACCGGCCTGATCTACCGCGCCATGGGCTTCCCGACGGACTTCTTCACCGTCCTCTTTGCTATCGGCCGCCTGCCGGGCTGGATTGCTCAGTACCGCGAGCAGCTGGAGATCAACACCAAGATCAACCGTCCGCGCCAGATCTACACCGGCGAGTCCCTGCGTAAGGTTACCCCACGTAACGAGCGCTAAAGCGCCCCGCGGGTTCGCCGAATTAAGCCGAATCGGGTGGTAGCACCTATAATAGGTGCAGCTCGGTTCGGTTTTTAATGCGACCGCACGAACAAACTAGATTTCCCAAGGAGAATAATCCCCATGGATAAGCCTGTTATTGAAGCCCAGTCTGGCCCAGCGCCGACGGACCTTGTCGTAGAAGACATCGTCGTCGGCGACGGTGCTGAGGCACAGCCTGGTGCCGTAGTGGAGGTCCACTACGTCGGCGCTGAATACGAGACCAACCAAGAATTCGATTCCTCGTGGGACCGTGGCCAGTCCATCGAGTTCCCGCTGACCGGTCTCATCGCCGGCTGGCAGGAGGGCATTCCGGGAATGAAGGTGGGCGGACGCCGCAAGCTCATTATTCCGCCGGAAAAGGCCTATGGTCCTGCCGGCGGTGCGCACCCGCTATCCGGCCGCACCTTGGTCTTTATCATTGACCTCATTCGCGCCGACTAGAAGCGCTCAACCCCAGGGTTTGAACTGCTCCCCATTAGTTGGACTGAGAAATCAGTTACCTACTAGTGGGGAGCAGTTGTATGCGTGAACGTAGTTC
>NZ_JASPJA010000019.1:0-15768 GCF_030232125.1 Corynebacterium sp. MSK071
GCATATACTTTCCGGAAACCTACAGGTCAATCCGTGAAAATCCGCGATTCCGGACACACTTTTTGACCCTTAACCCGTATTTTCTGCGCAAGAATCCGTGCACAACGGCCGTCGTTTTATCGGGGTGGGGTAGTTTTCACGCTTTGCATACTTTTTTGACGACACGCTATCCATAGACAATTCAATTCAAAGTGGTGTGAATTTTTTTGGGGGTGGTGGTAGTGCTGCTGGTGGCCAGGGTTTAATCTGAGTCACACCCCGTCTATCCGTGTCACGTGCGGCACGGCGGGACGTCAACTTGTAAAGGAGCACTATGCAGACCCCGCTCGGCCTTACGACCGTAGGCCTTTTGGTCATTTTCGTGACGGTGGGAATTTTAATTCGCGGCCGGGTAAACCCCATCATTCCCATGACATTGGTGCCCGTAGTTGGTGCCCTAGTATGTGGATTTGGTCTAGGCGAAATATCTGACTTTTTCAGCGAAGGCTTAAGTTCCGTCATCAACGTTGTGGTGATGTTTATCTTTGCCATCATCTTCTTTGGCATATTGCAAGATGTTGGCCTATTTACTCCGGTTATCCGCGCACTCATCAAGGCCACGCGCGGGAAAATCATGGCCGTAACGTTGGGCACTGCGGCGATTGGCGTAGTAGCGCACCTCGATGGATCTGGTTCTACCACCTTCCTTATCACCATCCCCGCACTACTCCCGCTCTATCGTGCGTTGAATATGTCGCGCTACGCGCTTATCACCATTGTGGCGATGGCCGCCTCCATAATGAATATGGTCCCTTGGGGCGGCCCGCTTGGCCGGGCCGGCGCCGTAGTCGATCAAGAGCCCAACGCCATCTGGGTGCAACTTTTGCCCATTCAGGGCGTAGCGATTGTGCTGGTCTTCCTTTTGGCCGCGCTTTTGGGGTGGCGGGAAAAGCGCCGTATAGCGGGTTTGCGCGAAAGCGGAGAATTAGTAGGCGGCACGGCAGTAGACGTTAATGAATTGGCCGATGAATTCGCTGCTGCACAGGTACGTGAACAACATAAATTGGGCTACCACTTCCGCACGGGACGCTGGGTTACCGTGGTCAACGTTGTCGTAGCCCTTGCGGTCTTAGTGGCTCTGCTATCGGGCGTAGCTCCGCCCGCCCCAGCCTTCCTCGTGGCCACTACAATCACGCTAGCCATTAATTTCAGCGGTTCCATGGAACAAGGCGAGGCCCTGCGGCGCCATGCGCCCAATGCATTGGCCATGGCGGGCGTCATTCTTGCCGCGGCCATGTTCTTGGGCGTTCTCAATGAAACGAAGATGCTTGAAGAAATCGCCCTGACGCTAGTTGACGTCTTGCCGGAGGGTGTCGCGCCGCATCTTCACGTTATTGTGGGCTTCTTTGGCGTACCGCTTGACTTGTTGACCTCGACGGATGCCTATTACTTCTCAGTTCTTCCTATTGTTCAGGGAACCGTGGAAAGCTTTGGGGTCAGCGGTATGGGTGCGGCTTGCGCGCTCATCATTGGTAACGTGGTGGGCACCTTCGTCTCGCCGTTCTCACCCGCATTATGGTTGGCGTTGGGGCTAGCGGAAGGCCAGATGGGTAAATATCTCAAGCTGGCTTTCCCCATTGCGTGGCTATTTTCCGCCATCTTGGTGGCCGCGGCGCTGTTTATGGGAATGTTGGCCTAGTAAAGAAAAGGCCCGCAGCACAGCTGCGGGCTCATGGTCGGGATAACAGGATTTGAACCTGCGACCTCTTCGTCCCGAACGAAGCGCGCTACCAACCTGCGCCATATCCCGGCGTTCCGCCTTGAAAAGCGGTACCTCGATACTTTAACGCAAGCTAAGCGCAATCAACAAAACGGCAGGTGGTTGCGTTTAGTCCACCTCAGTGATTTTTAGCAGCGTGGCGGAGGGCCGGCAGAAGATGCGTACGGGGGCAAATTTGGAGGTGCCCAAGCCATTGGAGACATGCATTTTCATCGGGCCGAAATCGTGGAGCCCCTGCACGCGGTCGCGGTCGATGCCGCAATTGGTTACCAGTGCACGGGATCCCGGCAGGCAAATTTGGCCGCCGTGGGTGTGACCAGAGAGCGAGAGTTGGTAGCCGTCGGCCGCGAACTTCTCCAGCACGCGGGGTTCGGGAGCGTGGAGGAGGGCCAGGGACAAATCAGCATCCTCGTTGGGAGGACCCGCGATTTCGGAGTAATCATCCAGATCGTGGTGTGGATCGTCCACGCCGGCGGCGGCAAGACGGACGTTGCCCACCTTAAACTCATGCCGAGCCTGGTTGGCATCGCGCCATCCGTGCTCCATAAAGGCGGCGCGCATACCGCGCCAGGGCAGATCCACATAGGAAGGCTCCCGCTTTTTGCCCAGCAGATACTTGAAGGGATTGACCGGACGCGGGGCCCAGTAGTCATTGGTGCCAAAGACAAAGAGGCCGGGGCGGGCCAGCAGCGGACCGAGAGCGCGCAGCGTATCGGGTACGGCCTGCTGATCGGAGAGATTATCGCCGGTGTTGACTACGAGGTCCGGCTCCAGGGCGTCGAGGGCGGAGACCCAGGCAATCTTGGTCTCTTGGCCCGGGATCATGTGCAGATCAGAAAGGTGGAGCAACCGAAATTCCGGCTTGCCACGCAGAGTGCCCTTGGGCAGGAGAGGGAGCGTATATTCCTTGAGCTCGAATTTGGTCAGTTCGCTATAGCCCCATGCTGCGGCGCCCAGGCCCGCAGCGGTGAGGCCGCCAAGAATACGTAAAAGTTTCACGGCTACCACCCTACCTGGCGTACATTGATAGGCATGAGCGAGCTAAAACAAACCATCCGTGCAGATCTGAAAACCGCAATGAAGGCGAAGGAGAAGCAGCGCACCAGCGCCATCCGTGCCTTGCTGGCCGCCATCCAGGCCGAGGAGACTAACGGCTCCCGGCACGAGCTGGAGGACGCCGATATCCTTAAGGTAATTGCGCGCGAAATCAAAAAGCGCCGCGAGTCCGCCGAGGTCTATGAGGAAAATGGGCGTCCGGAGTTGGCTGAAGCCGAGCTTGCTGATGTCCCCTTCTTCGAGGCCTACCAGCCCCGCCAGCTAGACGAGTCCGAGCTGCAGGCCTTGGTGAAGGAATCCATTGCCGAGGTCGAAGCCGAAAACGGCGAAGCACCCACCATGAAGCAGATGGGTGCCGTAATGAAGGTGGCCAATGCCAAGGCCGCCGGCCAAGCGGACGGCAAGCGCCTGTCCGCTGAGGTCAAAGCCCAGCTGAGCTAGAGCGGGCGAGACCACACTGGGTGGCGGAGCCTAGCGGCCAAGCAGGCTGCGGATATCGTTGGCAAAGTTATCGATGTCCTCTTGGCGGATGCCAAAGTCTTCCGGCGAGAATCCGCCCCCGCCACCGTTACCGCCTGTGCCGCCAGTCGAGCGGCCCGGACTAGTAGCACCGTCGATATTAGCGCCGCCGGTGCTATTTTGCGTGCCGGTGGAGTTAGCATCGGTCACGCCGGAGGAGGGGGATTGGGAGGCCCCGGCGCCGTCGGAAAGCTGCAGCGTAATCTCTGCGCCCTTCTTCTTTCCGTCCTTGCCGGTAATGGCGCGAACTACGCGGCCATAAGGCACATCGCCGCCGATGACGCGGGAAGTCTTGACCACATAGCCCTTAGCTTCCAAGGCCTGGCGCGCCTCGGCCTCGGACTTGCCACGCAGGCCATCTAGGGTCTTATCGGCCGTGGTGCCGTTATCGTATTTCTTATTGTAATTCGGCAGACCAGCCTTGGTTGCTATCGGCAGCTGGGAGGCCATGCTGAAGAAGGTCTGCGCCGGCTCCAAGCCGCCGTAGAGGTTGCCCCAACCCGCGCACTGGCGCACCGGGCCAGTACACAGCGGGACGGTGGAGGTGCCGTCGTTATAAATATAAGGAGCGGCGGAAATGCCCTCATTGAATCCCAAGAAAGCAGAGGACTGGTTGGACTCGGTGGTACCGGTCTTTGCCGCGATAGGGCTGGAATAACCGGCCGCCTGGGCGGCATCTTTGGCCGTGCCCTGCTTGGCATCTTCGGACAAAGCATTGCTCATGGCGCGGGCCACGTCCTTATCCACCGCCTGCTCACACGGGGTTTCTTTAAGGTAGACCTCGTTGCCTTCCTTATCGGTGATCTGGGCGATGGGGTTGGGTTCACACCATTTGCCATCCGAGGCCAGCGTGGCACCCACATTGGCTAGCTCCAGCGGGTTGACCTGGTCTGGGCCCAGGGTAAAAGAACCCGAATTGGCTTCCTTGGTGTGCTGGGCAATCGAGGTGTCCTTATCAAAGCTGCCCTTGTCATCGTAGGAGCGCAGGCCCAAGCGCACCGCCATATCAACGATGGGGGCTACGCCTACCTGCTCGGTGAGCTTGATAAAAGGCGTATTGGGCGAGTGGGCCAGTGCTTCCTGCAGCGTCATGGTGGCCTTATAGGCGCCAGCGTTTTCCACGCAGTAGCGGTCCGCCGGGCAGCCGGCGGCGCCGCCGTGACCAAGGCCTTCCGCCTCGTAGCGGGCGGGCACATCCACGGTGTTTTTAATGCCATAGCCTGCCTCAAGCGCGGCCGCGGCGGTAAAGACCTTAAATACGGAGCCGGCACCGTTGCCTACCAGGGAATAGGGCTGCGGCAGGATGGTTTCATTCTTGTCCAAGTCCAAGCCATAGTCACGGGAGGAGACCATGGCCAGCACCTTGCGATCCGATTTACCGGGTTTGATGACGTCCATGACTTCCGCCACGCCTGGGGCGTCCGGGTTGGTGTGGCTTTGCACGGCCTGAAGGGCCTTATTTTGCACCGTTGGATCCAGTGTGGTTTTGATGGTGTAGCCACCGCGCGCCAGCTGTTCTTCGCTAATGCCCTTCTTATCCAGGTACTTCAGTACATAATCACAGTAGAAACCGCGGTCACCCGCGCCGATGCAGCCATTGGCTAGCGTTTGGGGCTTCTTGCCGACGCCCAGCTTTTCCCCCTTATACTTATCCGCTTCCTGCTGCTTGATATGGCCGTTATCCGCCATGGATTGCAGGACGAGGTTGCGCCTTTCGGTTACTTCGCCGGCGTTGGTATAGGGGTTGAGGCGCTCAGAGGATTGGACCATGCCCGCCAGCATTGCTGCTTGTGGCACCGTGAGCTCAGAGGCGTGGGTGCCAAAATAGGTGCGGGCTGCGGCCTCGACGCCATAGGCATGGTTACCAAAAGACACCAGGTTGAGATAGTTGGTGAGGATGTCATCTTTATCTAACTCCTCATCCATCTTGGTAGCCATGCGCATCTCGCGCAGCTTGCGGGTTAGGGATTGCTCGGTGGCCGCGGCACGCTCTTCATCGGTAGTAGCAGAAACCAACAGCAAGTAGTTCTTTACGTACTGCTGATCGATGGTAGAAGCACCCTGAGAGACACCACCCGAGGTCAGGTTGGTCCACAGTGCGCGGAAATTGCCCTGGAAGTCTACGCCTTCGTGATCATAAAAGCGCTCGTCCTCAATGGAGACGATGGCGTTTTTCATGGCTTTAGAAATCTTCTTTCCCTCCACCGGGTGGCGGCGCTGGCTGAAGACATAGGCCATGTCCTTGCCCTTGGCATCTTTAATAGTGGTGACGCCAGGGATATTACCGGCCGTCAGATCTTGCAGGTCAGATTGCATGGTTTCGTTAGTACGGGCAATCGCTACCCCGGAAATGCCCGCGAAGGGGGCAAGGGCCAGGGCGATCAGCGCGCCTACCAAGACCGTAGACAGGGCTATCTTGGCCAAAGATTTGATGACAGTCACGCCCCATACACTACGTGGTCGCCCTCGGTGGGTGGAAGATCACTCGCACCCCCTAAAGTGTGACGTGTTAGACAATCTTCTACCTGGGTGAATAGACTTAGGCGCGTTACATAGTATTCCGTCTGGGAAGGAGCACACTCACCCATGACCGTTCGTGTGAAGACTGCTGGAATGTCTAATACAGCCCGAAATCCCGAGCGTGGTGAGTGGGTTACCCAGGCTAAATGCCGTAAAGGTGACCCGGATGCCCTCTTTGTGCGCGGTGCAGAACAGCGCAAGGCGGCGGTCATCTGCCGCCACTGCCCGGTGTTGACCGAATGCCGTGCCGATGCTTTGGATAACCGCGTCGAGTTTGGTGTTTGGGGCGGGCTGACCGAGCGTCAGCGCCGTGCATTGCTTCGCAAGAACCCTCACATCACGGATTGGGCGCACTACTTGGCTGAGGGCGGCGAACTCGTCGGGATTTAAGAATTTTGACGGCGTGGGGCGTATTTAATAGTTAGAATGGGACCCATGACTAAATGGGAATACGCAACCGCACCTGTTCTTACCCACGCTACGAAGCAGATCCTCGATTCTTGGGGTGAAGACGGCTGGGAACTGGTTACCGTCACCCCTGGCCCGAACCCAGAAAACGTCGTGGCCTACTTCAAGCGCGAGGTGGCAGAGTAAATGGGCTTTCATGCTCGCTTGCGGGAGCTGGGGTACGAGCTACCGGGCGTCGCCAAGCCGCTAGCTTCCTATGTGCCGGCCGTACGCGTAGGGAATCAGGTCTGGACCTCCGGTCAGCTTCCCCTCGTGGAGGGAACCTTGCCGCTGACCGGCAAGGTTGGTGCCGAAATCACTACGGAACAAGCCCAAGAACAGGCCCGCATCGCGGCGCTCAATGCGCTCGCCGCCATCGATGCTGAGGTGGGCCTAGATAATATCTCCCGCGTGCTAAAGATTGTGGGGTTCGTGGCTTCTGATCCGGGCTATGCAGATCAGCCAGCAGTTATCAATGGCGCCTCGGATTTCATTGGTGAAGTCTTTGGGGATGCCGGAACGCATGCTCGCTCCGCCGTTGGTGTGGCTGCGTTGCCTAAAAACGCGCCGGTAGAGATCGAACTAATCGTAGAAATTGCTGCTTGATCGGATAGGCTAGTAACTATGGAGCACCCTGCATATAGTCAATTGCGTCCCGTCAGCCAATCCGTTGGCGTAGTCCTTTGTGATAACCCCAGCTACACCGCCCTTGAGGGGACGAATACGTGGATTATTCGCGCCGCTGAAGACTCCCGGGCGATCGTCGTAGACCCGGGTCCAGAGGATGAAGGCCATCTCAACGTTGTGCACCGCAACGCAGGTGAGGTGGCATTGATTTTGATTACTCACCGCCACGATGATCACGCATCTGGCGCGCAGCGCCTGCGGCAGATGACCGGCGCCCCCATTCGCGCATTCGATCCGAGTTACTGCAACGGTGCCGAGGCGCTGCAGGATGGTGAGCATATCTCCCTCGACGGCATCACCCCTCGCCTCGAGGTTGTTCACACTCCTGGCCATACCGCGGACTCCACCTGCTTTTTTGTGTGGAGCGGTGAAGTAGGAAACTCCCGCCTCGAAGGCATTATTTCCGGTGACACCATCGCAGGCCGTCACACCGTTTTGCTTTCGGAGACGGACGGAAACTTGGCCGACTATCTGCACACCTTGGATACCCTAGAGGAGCGCGGTAAGGATATCGCGTTGTTCCCAGGGCACGGCCCAGATTTGGATGACACGTCCCAGGTAGCCCGCAAGTATATCGACCGCCGCCACTACCGCCTTGATCAGATTAAGGAGATCCGCGCCCGCTTGGGTGAGGATGTAGATCTGAATACCCTGGTCAACGAGATGTACGATGATGTGGATCCGGTACTGCGCCACGCTGCGGAGCAGTCCACTCGCACCGCGCTGAAGTATTTGGACGGCAAGACTAAATAAGCCGTATCTCCATATGTGCCCCTTTTTCCTCCTAGTAGGAAAAGGGGCTTAATTGTTTTAGCCCCTGCGCTGGTGCACCAGGGAAGTGGGGCTGGCCTCCACGTAATGCTGGGCAAGGGGGCGAAAACCAGCGAAACCCCCGCTTTAAGCGGGGGTGTGGCGAGCTCGCGCTTACTTAGCGAGCGCGGCGGGCGAGGTGCTCGGTATCGACAATGAGTACGGACTTGCCCTCGAGGCGGATCCAACCGCGGTGGGCAAAGGTGGCGAGCGCCTTGTTGACGGTCTCACGAGAGGCGCCGACCAGTTGGGCAATCTCTTCCTGGGTGAGATCGTGGTTTACGCGCAGGGCGCTGCCTTCCTGGACGCCGAAGCGATTGGCCAGCTGCAGCAAAGTCTTTGCCACGCGGCCGGGAACATCCGTGAAGATGAGGTCGGCCAAGTTGGCGTTGGTGCGACGCAGGCGGCGTGCCAAGACGCGTAGCAGCTGCTGTGCGATTTCGGGGTGGTCACCAACCCACTTCTTGAGCAGCTCGGAGTTCATGGTGGCCGCCTGAACTTCGGTCACGCATACTGCGGAAGAGGTGCGCGGGCCCGGGTCGAAGATGGACAGCTCGCCGAACATATCGGATGGGCCCATGACGGTCAGGAGGTTTTCGCGGCCGTCCGGGGCGTGGCGAGCGAGCTTAATCTTGCCCGAGGTGATGATGTACAAGCGGTCACCAGGTTCGCCCTCGTCGAAGATGGTGGTTCCGCGCGGATAGCGCACGGTCTCCATCTGCTCGATGAGGTGCTGCACTGCAACGGGATCAACGCCTTGGAAGATTCCGGCGCGGGAGAGGATGTCCTGTACGCCTTCCACGTTTTACTCCTTGGATGTCGACTACGAAAGTCCATAGATGCGCCTGCGCCACATCTGGGTGCGGTCTTTCATGCACTCGACAATGCGGAACAAGCGGGGTCACTGTGTAACGCGTTTCATCTTACAGTGTAATTGGTCACTTTTGGTACTTCAGTGAATTTTTGTCACACTATAGAAACTCTGATCGTGCTAGAGGCACAACTCCGGCCAGCGAGTTTGCGGCTTAGTCAGCGAAAACAACTGCCTCGAGCTTTTCCATCAGGAGGGCGAAAAGGGCGATCGCAAGCGGTACCAGAATCACAAGTGAAATCATGTTTTCCTAGTCTACTAAGCTTTATGCCATGAATTCAGCACTGTCAGCGGCCAGCGCGCCGGAGCTACGGGCACCGGAGATAAATAGGCGTTTGGCACAGGAGTATCCAGATGCGCGTTGTGCCTTGGATTATGACTCCCCGCTGCAGCTTTTGATAGCCACGGTGCTTTCTGCCCAGTGCACGGATGAGCGCGTGAACTCGGTGACCCCTGAACTCTTTTCCCGCTACCCCGAGGCCGCGGATTATGCAGCAGCGCAGCGGTCGGAACTGGAGCGCATCCTGCGCCCGTTGGGTTTTCAACGAGCTAAGGCGGGACACCTTTTGGGCATAGGGGAGAAGCTGGTGGCAGATTTTCAAGGCGAGGTTCCCCGCACGGTTAAGGAGCTCACCAGCCTGCCCGGCGTGGGGCGTAAGACCGCGCTGGTGGTGCTTGGAAATGCCTTTGGGATTCCGGGGCTGACGGTGGATACGCACTTCGGCCGCCTTATGCAGCGGCTTGGGCTCACGGGAGAGACGACACCGCTGAAGATTGAGCGGGACATCGCCAAGCTCCTGCCAGAAAAAGAGTGGACAATGTTTTCTCACCGCGTCATCTTTCATGGGCGCCAGGTATGCCATGCGCGCACGCCGGAGTGCGGTGCATGCGTGCTGCGGGATATGTGTCCAGCGGCTAGTGGGCGCTAGGCTTAAGGCATGAAGAACTACGTCCTTGGCACGGTGATTGCCGCGATCCTCATTGCCGTTATCGCGGTAGTGGGGGTCTCGCAATTGCGGGGTGGGGACGAAGCCGAGGAGGCAGTGCCAACCGAGGCTGCTCCGCAAGAAGTCCCGCAGCGTCCAGACTGTCCAGCCGGCACCGTAGCTGGGGTAGAGCTGGATTGCTTGGGCGGTAAGGCCACCGGAAAGCGTGCCGATGAAGGTGTGAGCGTGGTCAACGTGTGGGCGTGGTGGTGCGAGCCGTGCCGCGCGGAGCTTCCCTATCTGCAAAAGGTGGCGGAGACGCACCCAGACTGGCAGGTCGTGGGTGTGCACGCGGATAAGAACGCGGGAAACGGTGCAGCTTTCTTGAATGACGTGGGAGTGGATCTGCCGAGCTTCCAGGATGCGGATAATAAATTTGCCGGTCAGTTGAGCCTGCCAGGCGTAGTTCCGGTGACAGTGGTGCTCAAGGACGGCGAAGTGCGCAAGCAATTTGCGCAGCCCTTTAGCTCCGCAGCGGAGATTGAACGGGCCGTGAAAGAGGCGATTGCGGCATGAGCCAACTTCGTCCCGAGTGCACACCAGAATGGCTCAAGCCAGCGTTGGGGGTAGATCCGAGCCAGGTGCAAGAGCTCATAGGCAACCGGCAGGCTTCGTCCCTCAATGGCACTACTGCGCAGGTGCCGGTCAAACGGGAGGCGGCTGTGCTTATGCTACTTAGCGGCGAAAGCGCGGAGGAGGGCAGCATTTTGCTCACACACCGCTCGCCGTCCATGCGTTCTCACTCCGGACAAATTGCTTTCCCGGGCGGCCGCCGAGATCCCGGTGATACCTCGCTAGTGGATACTGCGCTGCGGGAAGCCTGGGAAGAAACGGACCTGCAGCGTAATTCCGTGACCCCATTAGAGCAGTGGAGCCAACTGCATATCCGTGCCACCGGCAATCCCGTGAGCCCGATCCTGGCGCATTGGAACCAGCCGGGGGAGGTCTATCCCGCCAGCCCTGATGAAACCGATGATGTCTTTCTCGTTCCCATCCGGGAATTGGTCGATCCACGCAATCGCTTCGTGGTGGGCTTTAGAAAATGGCAAGGACCAGCATTTCATGCCAATGGCTATGTCATCTGGGGGTTTACCGCCGGCGTGCTTTCGGCTCTCTTGCAGCACTCTGGGTGGAGCGTTCCTTGGGATAATAATTCAGTCATGGACCTGCGTGACTCCCTCAAAAACTCCCGCAATAATGAGAAGATGTCCTAACCGCTTGTGCCGCGGTACGTGTACGTCTTAACCCCCAATAGAAAGAATCCATAGCCATGACTCCTGCGCTTATCGTTGACGGCCTGATTGTGGTCGCCGTCCTGTTGGCGCTACTTAGTGGGTGGCGCAATGGTGCCCTCGCGGCAGTTTTGGCCTCCATCGGAGTGGGTGCTGGGGTAGTGCTGGGCATTGCCGTGGCACCTGCCGCATTGCGCCTGGTGGATCAGCCCTCGTTGCGCTTGCTGCTCTTGGTAGGAATTTTGGTGCTATTCGTGGGCATCGGGCAGCTCATCGGCTCCTCTCTGGGCGGCAGCGTGCGCGACCGCATGAAGGCGCGCAAGACACAGCGCCTCGATTCTGCGGTGGGTGCGGTATTCCAAGCCTTTGCCGCCTTGGTGGTTATTTGGCTGATTTCTATCCCTGTGGCCACCAACTTGGGTGGTGCGACCGGTCAGGGCCTGCGCGATTCGCGTATCTTGGGCAACCTCAACTCGGCCGCGCCGGCGCGGGTAGCGGCGCTGCCCAATGGCGTGGCGGCAATGCTTAATGAGTCCGGCCTGCCGCCGTTGGTTTCGCCCTGGCAAAACTCCATTAGCAATGAGGAAGTAAAAGAGCCGGACCCAGACGTGCAGGATCCGGAGCTGGTGCGCCGCATGCGGCCCTCCATCATTCACGTGCTTGGCGACGCCGAAGAGTGCTCCCGCCGCCTCATGGGTTCCGGCTTTGTGGTCTCTGATGACTACGTGATCACCAATGCCCACGTGGTGGCCGGCACGCAGACCGTGCGCCTTGATACCAAGCTGGGGCTTAAGGATGCGACCGTGGTCTATTACAACCCGGACGTGGACGTGGCGGTGTTGCATTCGCGCGACCTCGGCATCGATCCGCTGCCGTGGGCCCAGACCCCGGCCCAGACGGGCGATGATGCGATGGTCATGGGCTTCCCGCATTCCGGGCCTTTCGACGCCGAGATGGCACGTGTGCGCGATCGCATCACCATTTCCGGTCCGGATATTTACTCCCACGGGCATGTGGAGCGCGATTCCTACACCGTTCGCGGCAATATCCAGCAAGGAAATTCCGGCGGCCCACTGGTCAATACGGCTGGCGAGGTCCTAGGCGTGGTCTTTGGCGCCTCGGTGGATGACTCTGAAACGGGCTATGCGCTCACCGCTGATGAAGTCAACAGTCAGATCGGGGACGTCGCGCAGCTTACCCACCCGGTCGATACCGGTGAGTGCGTGGCCCATTAGCTATTTTCTTGGAGCCACGCCCCCAGCGTAGAGACGAACTCCGCTGGTGCTTCCACGTGCGGTAGGTTCTTCGCACCGGGCACGGTCGTGGCGGTAAATCTGTGGCGGGCGCGCAAGGCGGCGCGACGGACCACGGGATTCCACAGCCGTTGTTGGGCGTGGATGAAAAGGACGGGTCGTTCCACTGTCAGTTCCACCCAGTTCAGGGGGACAACGGCGGTGCGCATACGGTGGTTCCGCAAGATTCCGCGCCGAACGCTGCCGATCCGGGAGGCGCGCAGGCGTAGATCGAGGATGCGGTCAAAGGTGGCTCCGTTAAGCGAAGGCCCCGTATCCAGCTCCAACTCCTTGCGGTAGGCGCGCGGGCTAAGTAGCAGGTTCTGGGCGCGGGTAACGCGGGGTAGGCGGCACAGCAGCGAGCGCAGGTTAATCCACCCAAAATCCCACGGCCGGGCGGCAATCGCTCGGCGCAGATCCACCGGGTGGGCGGCGGAGATGGAAGCCAAGCCGCGCACCCGCTCGGGGCGCTCAGCGGCTAAGCACCAAGCCACCGCGCCGCCGGTATCGGCACCGACCACAAAGGCATCGTCGTGGCCCAAGGCTTGGATGAGCCCGCTGATATCGCCCACCAAGGTACGAATATCTTGCCCCGCATCAATAGGTGGCTTATCGGACATGCCAAAGCCGCGCATATCTACCGCCGCGACGTGGAAACCGCGCTGCGCAAGCGGCGCAATGACGTCTTGGTAGTCGAACCACCCACCAAAGGCGCTGTGGATGAGTACCACTAGTGGCTGCGTGCTCTCTCCCGCCGTGGCCACGTGCAGGCGGATGCCGCGGGTATGGACGAAGTCATGCGCATAAGGTCCCTCCAGCTCCACCGTTGAGGGAGGCAGGGGTGCAAAGGCCATGGTGCCGCCTTTCTATAGTTGGGGCAGAAACGGTAGAGGATAGGGGAAAGTACACAAAATCCGCCCCAGGCTAGCTAGGGCGGATAGAGGGGAGCACGACTGCGTGGCGTGCTGCGTGTGCGTGGCGCCTGCCGGTTTAGGTGTAGAGGCCGTGGGTGGTCTTTCGGTCCAGAGACTTTTGTGCCTTGCCCGGAACCAGGTTCTTGAGCTCCTTGGTGGAGTCAATGGTCTTTTGCGGCGCCTTCACCTGCTTGACGTTCTTCAGACCAACAAAGGCCAAGATGCCGGCGAGGACGATCATGATCAAGAAGACGATCAGGAACGCTGCCCAACGGTCCAGCCAGATGGCGAGGAGCTCTGCCAAGAAGAAGAAAAAGAAGAAAGAGCTATACAGCGCGATGGTGCCAGCGCCGCCGAAGAGACCAGCACCAATTCCACCCTTCTTTGCGGACTCTGCCAGTTCGGTCTTAGCCAGCTCCACCTCGGAGCGTACGAGCTGGGACATCTGCTCGGTGGCGTTGGAGACCAGCTGGCCTACCGAGGTCTCGGACGAGGACGTATCCACGTCACTCAATGGGATCGAGTTCACCTTCGGTGCAAATTGATCAGTACCGTCGGTATACAGTCCATCGTTGCTCACGATTAATTCTCCTCGCGTTTATCTAAACCTTGTAATGTCCCTAATAATAATGGAATCACTATTCTCCCATGGTGCCACGCATACGTAGGGACTTCCACGGCTATCCTAATGTATATGTCAGAAATTGACGCGTTATCCCCGCTGTTTCGCCTGCCGGGGGTGAAAGAAAGTGCAGAAAAAGCCGCCGCTGCCATTGCCCGTGCACACCGTCGACCTGCAGGATTGCGAAAGTTTGAGGTCATTTCCGCCGAGTCCCTTATTCGCGGCGCCCGTTCTAGCGTGGCGCTTGATGGTTACGCCATCCCCCCACATCCGGGCCCAGAGAATGTGGAAGAAGGGCCGTTGGCCAGCGCCGTAAGCGCCTACTCTGTGGCCGCGCCGGAGCTCTTGGACACCACGGTGCGCTCCTTTGCCCGAGCGCCGCTGCAGGTTCTAGCGCGCATTGACGTCGCGGCCGGTGGCACCGGTATCCCCACCGGTGAAAGCGCGCGGCTGCAAGGGCTGGGCCGGCTTATCGCCCAGGGTAATGGTCCCGCCTTTGATCTCCTTCTACCGAGCGTGGTCCATGCCGAGATAGCCGCAGGGCAGTTTTTCGGCCCTCGCAGCGGTCTCGTCGCCCGCGTTGCTTCTCGCCTTGCCGCTGTGCATACGGGGTTTGACCCGCGCGGTTTCGCCGTACCCGAGGTCTACTACACCCGCCACCGCGCTGAGTATGCCGATGCGGTGGATAATTACCGCACCGCGCTTGCCGACGCCCTCCTTACCCACCTCGCTGCCTGGGCAGCCGGTGGTGCAGAGGCCGACGCGATTGCGCGAGCCGCTTAAGAGGTATGCCGTGGCCCGCGCTTGGGGAAGCTGGGGCGGTCAGGGTGCTGGGCAAGCCACAGCCCGGCGCCGATAGCCGCCACGGTACCCGCCAGCACGGAGGCGCCGATTCCGATTTCTTTAGCGGTTGGCGCAGGCAGGAGCGGCACTGGGTCCTTAAAGGATCGAATATCCCACTCATGGCTGATGGCGTGGCGCTTTAATTGCTTGTCCGGGTTGACCGCGACGGGGTGGCCAACCTTCTCCAGCATCGGGATATCCGTAGCAGAATCCGAATAGGCATAGCTGGCATTAAGATCAATGTTTGCTGCGGCGGCAGTGCGCTCTAGTGCCTCCGCCTTATGTGGGCCCTTGCAATAAAAGAGCACCTCGCCGGTAAAGCGTCCGTCTTTTTCTGCCAATTCGGTGGCGATGACGTGCTCGACGCCGAGCTCCTCCGCGATGATGTCTACCAGCACGGTAGCGGAGGCAGAGACAATGACCACGTGGTCGCCCGCGGCGCGGTGGGCACGGATAAGTTCCCGGGCCTCGGCATAGATGGAGGGAGTGACCACGTGGTGCATGGTGTCTCGGGCGATGGAGCGCACTTCCTCCACGGACCACCCCGTGACCATTGCGGTGAGCTGATCGCGGCTAGCGTCCATGCCTTCGCTGGAGAGGCCGGAAAACATATAGCTGGCTTTCGCCAGGGAGAGCTGCAGTGCTTCGGCCGGGGAGATGAGCCCGTTGTGCAAAAATTCGCGGCCAAAGGCATAGGCCGAGGAGGTGGCGATGATGGTTTTATCGAGATCGAAAAACGCCGCGGTGCGTGTGTGCTCGCCGCCGGCGCAACTCGTGCTAGCGGGGCGGGGAGGAAAGGATTCGCGGGAATTCGTCATGGTGTGCTGCCGAGTGTAGCTGCCCTTCGCGCTTAGTGGTGTAGAAGTGGCTGCAGTTAATGGTGGTTGGCGAGTCAATAATGTGGGATTGGCAGCCCGTGCGGGGGATAAAGTAGTGAACACGCATTCGGTGCAGGTCAGCGCCATGGCCGTTGAAAAACTGCTGTTAGCTGTTGTGGTTGGGTGGCGAACATGTCATAATAATGCGTGCAAGGCCCCGATATACTGTGCGGCCTGCCCCGGCTCACCCCCGAGGCCGGGTTACTGACGGCCCGTGCGCACACCCCCCCGATGCACGGGCCGTCACCTATATCTAGGGTTAAGGGTCAAAATGTGTGTCTGGCTCGGCGTGTCGCGGGGGTTAGATTTGGCCTTTTTGAATGCCGATTGAG